>NZ_VHON01000009.1:0-25569 GCF_008690365.1 Acetobacter sp. DmW_136 | reverse complement strand
GATATGACCGCTGCGCACACACTTTCATGTCCGCTATCCACATCGCAGCAAGCTTCATCTTCTACCTCAAAGAATGAGTCCTGAGCCTAGGCGCCTGAAAAGGTTATCTTCCTCTCCCAACATAGGTATGCGGCGTTTGCGGCACTTGACCAAGTGCGCGTCTTCAAGAATTTTGACGCCTCATGGAAACACCATCCACCCTTCCCTCATCTGTTCTAGCGGACCGGCTTACTGCCGTTCGCCAGAATATTGACGCAGCAGCACACACAGCAGGCCGGAATCCCGCCTCTGTCACGCTGGTTGCCGTTTCCAAATTTCATCCGCTTTCCAGCGTGCAGGAAGCTCTTGCCGCAGGCCAGCGTGTGTTTGGAGAAAACCGTGTGCAGGAAGCTGCCAGCAAGTTTCCCACCCTGCGGGCAACTTACCCTGACCTTCGGCTGCATTTGATTGGTGGCCTGCAAACAAACAAAGCGCGTGATGCAGTACGCATTGCCGATGTTATAGAAAGCTTGGATCGGCCGGAACTGGCAGAAGCTCTGGCCAAAGCAGCAGATAAAGAAGGTCGCCTGCCTGAGCTGCTCATTGAGGTCAACACAGGCGATGAGCCCCAGAAATTTGGTGTCCCGCGTGAAAAAGCAGATAGCTTTATCCGCACCTGTCGCCAGCAGTTTGGGGCAAAGTTGCAAGGGCTGATGTGCATTCCTCCCGCCATGCAAGACCCTGTGCCGCATTTTAGGCTTCTGCGCAGCATGGCGCAGGAACATGGGCTCCCTGTTATTTCCATGGGGATGTCTGCCGATTACCCACAAGCCATTGCCGAAGGGGCAACTCTTGTGCGTGTTGGCACCGCAATTTTCGGGCCGCGGCCACCTTCTCCCTGATTTTCATTTTCTGGGTGGAAGCCAGTATGCCTTGCTTCCACCTATCTGCGCCCTTTATGCAGGGCGAACGGGGCAACGTGCCCCTGTAAGACTGACGTGGAGCCAGAAACACCATGACTGACCCCGCCAACAAACCGGCTGGTTCTCCTCCTACAGGAGATCAGCCGCATGTGGCTTCAGCGCCGGAACCGCGGCGCATTACGGAATTTGACGCCGACCAACCGCAGCACGCTGCCGCCCCTGTTGGCTTTGCCGCTCTGCTGGGTGTGTTGGGCGTTGTGTATGGTGATATCGGCACCAGCCCACTTTACGCCTTCCGCTCTACTGTAGAAGTTATTTCGGGCCACCATCAGGTTGCTCCGTGGGAAATTCTGGGCGTTGCCAGCCTGATTTTCTGGACACTGATCCTGATTGTCACGGTCAAATACGTCATCCTGATCATGCGAGCTGACCATAATGGTGAGGGCGGTATCCTTGCTATTATGTCCCTTGCCCAACGTGTGGTGGTTAACCAGAAAACCCGATGGATATTAGGGTTAGTTGGTATTGTAGGCGCCTGTCTGTTTTTTGGTGATGGTATTATTACCCCCGCCATTTCCGTGCTTTCCGCCATTGAAGGCGTGGAAGTGAGCGTGCCCGCCGCGCATGACTTTGTGATACCCGTAGCCATATTGGTGATTATCAGCCTGTTTAGCGTACAGTGGATTGGCACAGGCAAAGTTGGCACCATATTTGGGCCAATCATGCTGCTGTGGTTTGGCACACTAGGTGCGCTGGGGCTGATCGAAATTCTACATCACCCAGCTATTCTCACGGCGCTTTCACCTACCTATGCGCTGGAGTTCATCTTCTACCACGGCAAGCTTTCCTTCCTTGCCCTCGGTTCTGTTGTGTTGTGCGTAACCGGGGCTGAGGCTCTGTATGCCGATATGGGCCATTTTGGCCGTGCACCCATCCGTTATGCATGGCTCTTTTTTGTGCTGCCCATGTTGGTGCTTAACTATTTCGGTCAGGCTGCTCTGGTTATTGCTGACCCCAAAGCTCTGGCAAACCCCTTCTTCCTGCTATGCCCACATTGGATGCAGGGGCCAATGGTGGTGCTTTCTACTTTTGCAACCGTTATTGCCAGTCAGGCTGGCATTTCCGGCGGCTTTTCCATCTGCCGCCAGTTGATCCAGCTTGGCTATATGCCCCGCCTGCGCATTACCCACACCAATGCGGAAGAAGAAGGCCAGATTTATCTGCCAGACTTCAACCGCTTTCTGGCTGTGGGCGCTGTGCTGCTGGTGGTAGCCTTCCGCAGTTCTGATGCCTTGGCGTCCGCCTATGGTATTGCGGTTACGGGTACATTTATCTGCACCTCTGTTCTGGCCATTGTCGTTTTCCGGCGCCATTTTGACTGGCCAGCATGGAAAGTAGGCGCTGTGTTTGGTGGCTTCCTGCTGCTGGACAGCACCTTCTTTGCCGCCAATGCCCTTAAAATTCCTGATGGCGGTTGGGTGCCTGTGTTACTTGGCTGTGTGTTAACGCTGATGATGACCACATGGAAAAAGGGTCGCAGCCTTATTATTGCGCGCCAGCGGCAGGATAGCCTGCCCATGGGATCCTTTATCGCGCGCCTTCCGCAGTCCCGCATTATTCGCGTGCCCGGCATGGCTGTGTTTATGACCAGTACACCAGACTTTGTGCCCCCGTGTCTGCTGCATAATCTGCGGCATAACAAGATTTTGCATGACCACGTGCTCTTCGTAACCGTGCAGAACCTTGATCAGCCAGAGGCAGAACGCGGCCACCGCGTAGCTGTGGAGGAACTGGCCCCAGATATCTACCGCATTGTGCTGCGCTACGGGTTTATGGAAATGCCCAACATTCCCCGCGCACTGGAAGAACTGAAAGCAAACGGTGTGGATTTTGATGCCCTTCAGGCATCCTATTTCACATCTCGCGAGCTGATTACCCGGTCTTCTGTGCCACGTATGTCACGCTGGAGGATGTCTATCTTCCTGTTCATGCTCCGCAACTCTACCTCCAGCATGGAATTCTTCCGTATTCCGCCGGATCGTGTTGTAGAACTAGGCGTGAAAGTGGCTATCTAATACTGTGGAGCAGGACACACTCGCCCTTTATATCCACTGGCCATTCTGTTTGGCCAAGTGCCCGTACTGTGACTTTAACTCACACGTGCGGGCAGAAATTCCACAGGCGCGCTTTGCCCAGGCGCTCCGTACAGAACTTGCACACGAGGCAAACCGTTTGGGCCGCCGCCGTCTGACATCCATCTTTTTTGGCGGCGGCACGCCTTCACTTATGGCCCCACAAACAGTCGCAAGTTTGATAGATGATGCCACATCCCTGTTTGACGCGGCCCCCAACCTTGAAATTACGCTGGAAGCCAACCCAACCAGCGTAGAAGCTGAAAGGCTGAAAGATTTTAGGCAGTCCGGGATAAACCGTGTCTCCCTCGGCATTCAGGCCCTTAATGATAAGGCATTGCATTTTCTGGGCCGTCAGCATTCCGCTACGCAAGCACTGGCTGCACTGGAACTTGCCCGCTCATTGTTCCCCCGCATTACGTTTGACCTGATTTACGCCCGCCCCAACCAGAGTGTGGCCGCATGGAAAACTGAGCTGGAGACAGCGCTGCAACTGGTAGCAGACCATGTCTCGCTCTATCAGTTGACCGTTGAACCGGGCACCAAATTTGAAGCTCTTTATCGGCAGGGCAGCTTCAGCCTGCCTGATGAAGAAACAGCCGCTGAACTTTATGAAACAACAACAGCCATCACCCATGCGCATGGGCTGAATGCTTACGAAGTTTCCAACTACGCCAAACCGGGTAGTGAAAGCCGCCATAATCTGACCTACTGGCATTACGGTGATTATCTGGGCCTTGGCCCCGGCGCGCATGGGCGCATTACACTGGATGGCCAACTGTATGCTACGCGCAGGCACCGTGCGCCTGAACCATGGGCCGAACTGGTGGAACGCACAGGTTCTGGCCAGACATCTCAGGAACCACTTGTACCGCAGGAACGTGCACGAGAAATGCTCTTAATGGGCCTGCGTTTACAGGAAGGCGTTGCGCTCAAACATTTTGAGGCACGCACAGGCCTACACCTGTCTGAAACCCTAGACCCGGTTATTCTGGCGGCTGCGGTGGAAGAAGGTTACCTTGTGCAAACCCCCACCCATTTACACGCCACAGAAGAAGGCCGATTACGGCTGGAAGCCCTGCTGCATGCGCTGGTGCTTTAAAAATAGAGCCTTGTCTGATGTAAGTGACGCACTACATTGGAAAAATGCTTAATCTGATCAAGCTGGCTGTGGGTGTTGAATCACTCGAAGATCTGACTGAACGGCTGAAACAGCCCTTCAATACCTATGCTCATCCAGATTATGATGTTCCTTTACCGGTAGTGCACACACGCTCTTTTCCCAAACAAAAAGATGCCCTTCTGGATGGTGGTTCACTGTACCGCGTCATCAACGGGCTTATTCTATGCCGACAGCCCATTATGGATATTCAAACCACAACACGGGCGGACGGCACACAAGGCACACTTATCTTGCTTTCCCCCAAGATTATTCCCGTACAACCCCGAGCCATACGGCCCTTTCAGGGATGGCGCTATCTGCAAAGCCAAGATGCACCCACTGATTTGCAGGGCACTCCAACGCACGCCGTAGGCCTGCCTCTTTCTCTGCAGAAAAAACTGTTAGAGCTTGGCCTCTAAAATATTCCCTACCAACCACGAATAACAGCACGACCAGTGTAGGGAAGACTACAAAATTTCACCTCCCCCAATTCAATCAGGCAAGATGCATACTGGCCATTGAGCTGTTGAACTACGGCATTACCTGTATAGGGCGCCTTACAGAATGTGGCATTTCCTACTGTAACTGAACATCTATAATATCTGCCGTTTTCCGACGTTAAAGGCAGCACAGCGTCCCCTGTAAAGGGCAGGCCACAAAATACAGGATGACCATCAGAAAGCTGACAGGCCGCAATATTATGCGCGATGCTTTGCGCCAATACGGCTGTTGGGAACCCAAGACAGAAAACCATAAGACCTTTTATAAAATGCTTGGCTTGCATGTGTTTGCTATCCTCAATTGGTACTTATGCATGCCAATTGAACTGGAATGACCCTTTGGCAATATGCTGGCATATGATGGAATGATGATTTTTTCAAAAACCTCCGTAAAAGTCTATTTCCTGCCTTGACGCCCCTCAGCAATATCTCTACAAAGCGCCTCAACACAGCCTCTTGTCCCGTTCGTCTAGAGGCCTAGGACACCGCCCTTTCACGGCGGCAACACGGGTTCGAATCCCGTACGGGACGCCAATCTTTCCAATGACTTAGAGTTTTGGTCGCGGAATGATTGAATGCTTTTGGGCCCACCTCGGGCCCATCGCCAAAAAAGACGATAAGCACATGGTCCCAATGGGCCCATGAAAAGGCTATGCTGGGCCCAAGCGAGGCTCACTATGAAAGATCGAATCACTTCTGCCAAAATTGATCCAGCGACAGGCCGTCCGCTCCCGGCCGGAGTTGAATATCGCGGCAAGGGCCAGTATCGGGCCCGCAAGCGTATCGCAGGCGGAGAGCGGATCCATCAAACCTTCGGCTCGGCCAAACTGGCCCGGCGCTGGCTGGACGCGACGTCCGCCAAACTGGAACTCGGACAGTTTGAGGACATACGACCGCTGGAACGTCAGACTGTCCGCGAACTGGTCGACCGTTATGTGCGCGAAGAGATGCAAACCCGGGACAATGATCGCAAAGGTCACATCCCCGCTATCCTTCAGGACGAGATCGCGCAGCTTGCATTGGTCGATCTGACCTCCACAGCAGTCCGTGGGCTCCGGGATCGGCTGGCTGAGAAATACAGCGCTGCGACGGTGGTCAAACACCTCAACCTGCTCGCTGCGATCTGCCAGCATGCGATCGCAGAGTGGGACCTGCCTTTCTCAAAAAACCCGGCTGCCGCAACGGCGGTCAAGCGACCCACTGGCGCAGACAAGAAGCGCAACCGTCGTCTCATTGGTGATGAATACGACCGCCTTCTGGAAGCCATGGCACTGTCCCCTTGGCCGGACGATGCCATATTCGTCCAATTCGCCATTGAACAAGGCACCCGACGGGAGGAAGCCCTGACACTCCGTTGGCGTGACATTGACTTTGATCGTTATGCCTTGCCCTTGGGAAAAACGAAGACCATGCATCGCGCTGTGGAGCGTGGTCCGGAAATCCGTCCTCTGACACCCGGAGCCGCCCGCCTGCTTCGGTCCCTTCAGGCACAACGCAAATCCGCCCGGCCCGGAGATCTCGTCTTTGATATTGGTAGCAAAGATGCTTTTTCAGTCCGGTTCGGACGGATGACGAAGAAAGCTGGTCTCAAGGACCTTACCTTCCATGATCTTCGACATGAGGCGACAAGCCGCCTCGCACGGATTTACACCAACCCACTCGAACTTCGTCGCGTGACAGGTCACAAAGATATCAAGTCCCTGGACAGGTACTACCAGCCTCACACGGAAGATCTGGCCGCCAAAGCAATCGCGTATGAGAAACGCAACTTTGCCGATAAGGACTAGCGTTTCCGTCAGGCTGTCAGAAATGACAGCCTGATCAGAGCCACAAGCAACAGAGCAGCGATCACAATCCAGAAACTGAAATCCGGACTGAATACCAGACTCTCTCCGCGACCTCGCCGCTTTTTCCGGAGCTGCTTTCTCTCTGTTTCCAGAATCTTCCGCTCAATGAAATCATCAAGCGCCTTCACCGGAAAACACCGCACCCGACCAATTTTCACCGACTGAATTCCCAGCTCTTCATGCTGATTTCGTAGCGTTCCTTCTGCAAGACCAATATACGCCGCTGCGGCAGAGTAACGCAGCAGGCCACGAAACTCTCTTTCCTGAACTGTACTTTTATCCGACGACATAGTACATCCCTTCCTGCTTTAAGAGCCCACTCAAACATAGGATCCGGCAAAGTAGCACTATCAGATCCCCATCATCTCCCTTTATCCTGAACATCGTCACAACCTCCATGAAGGGAAGCTGACTTCACTCGATGCTCGGGGCCTGAGCCTCGAATCATGTGCCAATTTCCCTGTTACAATCAGGGTATGAGACATTCCTGAAACAGCAAGACGGTTTTTTCGCAATTGTTGACACCGTTCGGCTCCACTCCGGATACCAAAACGGATGTCGTGCGCTACCATTCCTGGCGCGGGAGTTCCGTTTCCGGTCACCCCACGCCTCAGACATCGGTCCTTGTCCTTAGAGCGACATCTCTCTGTCACGCCCGTCGTCAGCGATCCGGCCCACCAGAGACTGGCAGAGTGCCTTCAGGTCTTCCGGACGCGCCAAAAGATCGAGAAAGATGCAGACCGGGGTGATGCCAACACGGCGGTAGAAGGCTTCACGCCGCTCGAAGCGCTCCAGTCCCCGGCGCTCATGATCGTTGCGGGTGATGCGGTTCACACCGCAGCAGCCGATCACCTCGATAAAGCAGGCGGCATCTCGACGTCGCAGCGTCAGATCCGCTTTCTCGGGCCCCACATCAGGCATGATCGGCTGGTGAAGATCTATTTCCATATCATGATGTTTGAGAGAATCCAGTATCTGATACACGATGCGTTCAGGCAGGGATTCCAGCGCCTTTCCATCCGAAGCTGTGGTTCCCGTGGGCGGCAGCTCGGGCCAGGCCCCGATAGGTGATGAGATCGGCTTCGGTGGGGTGAAAACGGGACAGCGTAGCGTCGTCTGAAGAGCGAAACATTCTTTATTTTCCTTATGAAACGAGAACAGACGCGATATGAGCGCGCCTGTTAATGGAAGAAAGGGATATGAGTGAGGAGGAGTGCGTCAGTCGCAGCCGGAGCCTTCGCCATCCAGAATCTTGCTGGTCACGCACCGGACCTTGCGTCCGATCATGCGGGTCAGGATAACGACGCCTTCTAGGATGCGGTCGTCCGTATTGCCCTCGAGCGATTGGCTTATGGCGAAGTCAAGCAGCCGATGCAGTGCTACAAGCTGCATAAGATCCGCCTCTACAGCGGAAGAAGTAGTTGTATGATCAGACATTGATGTTCTCGTTTGGAAGTATTGCGGGACGAGGAACCCACACGCCAAAAACCGATACCAGATCGGAAAAGAACAAAATCCTTTGGGGAATTTAGGGTGTGAGACCTCAAAGCCCGGGAAAAATCAGGATCAGATCACACAATAAAAACAGACAGAGAAATACTACACCGTTAACCCTGCCAGAGCTCGCAAGACTCGTTTCTGAAAAATACCAGCTCAAGCCGTTATAGATTCGAACTGATCGTATCAGCCTGAAAAGCGTTACTGTTTTCTCGGACGCGGAGGTGCCCGCTTTCGCGTGGCTGCGACCTGAGCGTTCTTTGCAACTTCTGTCCGCTGGGCTTCAGACATCAGGGCGGCGATCACACGGCTTCTTACACTGGCATCCGTCCCCTCGATGCGCCTGCCGGCAATACCAGCCTTTTCGTCGAGTATCGTGTTGATGTTAGCAAGTTTTTCAATCAGCACCTTGGCCACATACTCATCCAGATTCTGCCTATCCGGCATATGCGCCAGCAGAGTGATGATGTGATAGCCTTTCGCCGCCTGACCTGCCCGGTGCCCGCGATCCTCGGCCTGATGCATTGCCGCCGGCACCCAGTCCAGTTCGGCAAACACACAGGTATCAGCACGATGTAGGGTCAGAGCCTCGCCCGCTGCATTGATCGAACCCAGAAAGATCTCGACTTCCCCTTTTTGAAACATTTGCTCTGCGTCCGCACGCTCACGATCAGGCGTCTCGCCATGGACCGTCACAACGGATCGGCCGCGCCTGCGAAGCTGTTTTTCCAGTTCCGCAATCACGCCACGATGATGCGCGAAGACCAGACATGCCCCTTTCGCCTCGACCACGTCATCAATCAGATCCACCGTGGCCGGATTGGCAATCTTGGCAAGACCCAGCCATTTGCGAGCAGACGAGAGTAGCCCCATGATGGCCTTTGCAATACCGCCGGATGTAGCGCCCCTCGCAATCGCCCGCCCAAGCGTCTGAGCGATCTGAGCCATGACCTCGTCATAGTGCCACAGGGCTTCCCCTTGCGGTGCGATCTCCACCCACTGCCTTATCTTGTCCGGCAGATCGAGCACATCGGCCTTGAGCCGTCTCACCATGATCGTCTTGAAGATTTCCGCTACTGCTGCATCCTGCGCAGCATTTCGGTCCGATCTTCGGTGACCCTGGGCCAGTGCTCCTGCGAGACGATCTTTGGCACCGGGAAGAATGGCCTCGATCAGGCTGGCCCCCTCTCCGCCGTGGTTGCGCAAAGGGGTGCCGGTCTGGAGAACCGCACCCCGTGAGCGATCCTCGATAAGGGTACGAACAGCACGGGTACGCCCGGCATCCCTGTTCTTGATACGATGGGCCTCGTCGGCAAAAACCACGTCGGGTTGCCACGCCATCAGCGCATGCAGCATTTCGGAAGACAGGCGTCGGCCCATCCGATGCAGGAGCGTCATCGTCTGGCTGCTGATCCCCCGACCGGCTGGCATCACCAGATTGCGTAACACATTTCCAATCTCGGCATTAATTCTTGCGTCAAAATGAAAAGGCGTGAACTTGCCATCACCCTCATCGCGTCCCTCTTCTGCAGCCAGCTGGCTGGCACTTTTCCTGTCTTTACCTGGCGCCTCGGCTGCTGCACGAACCCGATAATGACCGGCTTCCCGCAGCTTCGCCCGAAGCCAGCTCGCCGTTGCAGCGTCCGGTGGCGTAAACTTTCCGCTCCGGGCGGTCAGAACATCATAGGTGACGATTACCCACCCGGCATCGGGCAGATCCGTCAGATCCTGAAGAGATTCCTCGACATGAAAAATGCGGTCTGTTCCGGACCAGCCTCTGATTTCCCGGTCCCACACCTACCGGGCATTCGCGGGAGCAACGACGAGAACGCGCTGAGCGCTGCACCCCACGGCAGCACCAATGGCAGTCCCCGTCTTCCCCAGCCCCATCTCGTCCCCCAGAATACCCCGCATATCCCGATCGAGCAGGAACCGGATGCCGTCCTTCTGGTGCGCAAAAAATCTGTAACTGTTTTCTGCGGGCTTCTCCCAACCCGGTATCGCAGAGAGATTTGCAGTTTTCGGATCCAAACGGGAGGTCGTCTTACGATGCTCCCGCACAGCCACCTTCATAGCAGCGAATGTTTTCGCAATCTCCGCCCACATGTCATCCGTTACTGTGGCGGTCGGCCCAACAGGCGTGCCGGGACGCACTCGCCCACTCGTCGATGCCAGCAGGATACGATGAAGCGGATTGGCCAGAGCAATGGTGACATGGACAAGGCCGGTATCGCGCTCAACGCACACCGACTGGTTACGCCACGCATTCTGCTGCGCGCGATCCGCCACAATGGTTTTCGTCTCGACGGGATGCAGACTGTTCCAGTGCTTCACCAGTTTTCTGACCGTTGTCATCGGCATAGGGAGGCTGACAAGACACTCCTCGTCCTGAAAATCATGGCACCAGGGAGACGGGGTTGATGTCTCGATCGCCCCGACAAGTCTGATTATAGCCGTCCGTGCCGCGCCGCCCGCAGCGACAAGAGTGGGGCGATCAAGACGGATCAGTGCCCAGCCCCCGGCAATCTCCAGGACTTCGACTTGGAACGGCCGATTTGTATCCCTTTCACGCATGGGCCTGATAGACCATGCCGGTCGCGCTCTCAGGGCCCGGGCTTTCACAACGTTGAGAACGTCCGGTGACGCTACGGACCATCCGGTATCGCGATTCCAGTATCCCCCGTGCTTCTTGATGATGTCGACGATGGCCTTTCCCGTTGACTCGTAGCGTTCCTCAATCGAAAACCACACAAAGCCGCCGTCATCGGAAACATACAGCGTCCGCCGTGCATCCTGGCCGATATACCAGGGAAATGAGTCGGTGATCTCTTTCCAGGAGACAGTCCGCAGACTGGCAATATCAGGGATTTCGATAGTTTCAGCAGATACCACGTCCTCTGGCGCAGGCGGATCTGCCGGAGAAACCGATGCAACCTTCTTGCGAGGCCGACCACGTTTGGGAATATGGGCAGCCGCGTCATCCACCCCAAGATACCGGGCGAGAGCCGCTGCAAGAAACGCCGCCCGCGTTTGCGTGCCACGCTTCTCATTCAGCAGATCGTCAAGTTCCTGAGGAAGCCTGACCAGGATCGGATTGGATGCCATTGGCGAATCACCGACAAAAACAGCAACTGATTTATCGTGCTATTTCGGTCATTCTGGGCACAAGAAAAATCGTTACTCTTTTCAGCTCCTGCCCGATTTTTCACTCCCCGACATAATGTCCGGTTTCAGCAAGATCCTTTGCGAAGGTCAGGCCGAACTTTTTCCAGCCGTCCCCGAAGTTGTCGTAGGTCGCCAGGAACACCTGCTGAGGACGAATGAACTGTGGGGCAAAGACCTCCAGCACACGCGGATCGCTGGCCCAGCCCGGCACCTGTTCGGGCGTCATCAGCACGGCCACCGTGATCCGCTGATGTCCCGGCTCGACCGTCTGGAGCGGGCCGTATTCCAGCACCCGCTGCGGTTTGAGCGTGTAGCAGTAGCGCGACACCGAGCTCACACCGGACGGGGGCGATGTGGTCCCGAGCAAAGGCGGGATGCTCACCGCCCCTATATGACCCTGTTCATCGGGCGGGATTTCAAAATGCCCGACGATCTCCGGACCGGAGCCCAGAAACAGGTCACCGTCAAAGCGGGTCGTTGCCTCGACATCGTCGGGCGGCGGCCCAGAGGGTTTGGACTCCGAGCTGTCGTCCAGATCGTGCAACCCCAGTTGTGCTGCCGTGGGCATACCGGGATGCGTCGTGTGAACGACCCAGGTCACCGACACACGCCGCACCACGCCCGCCGCCATCAGCGCCTGCACGAATGGCGTTGGTTCCATGCCACGCGGACCGTCGCCGAGCAGGACACCGGTGGTGCCCGCATTATAGGCTGCCCCCGGCTCGACCCCAGCCGTGTATCTACTGGCGGCGACGGCTGACATGGGCCAGGCCGCCTCACTATGGATGGCATCACCTCCCAGCCTGAGACAGACGCGACGGCTGTTTCCCTCCTCCAGATCGCCCCGGTCACCCGGCAGGGCCCGCAGCGTCGCCAGAATACCATCGGCTGCCTGCGCGGCCTTGCGGTCGTCCGATGCCGCACAGGCAGACGGGACGGAAGCGCCGGTCAGGGCGGTTGTGACCAGCGCCGCCAGCAGCGGTGCAGCCAGCAAGGATTTCATGGTCCGGAAACGCATGGCCTATTGCTCCTCCTGATTACCAACCAGTTCCAGACCCTTCGGTCCCCGATGGAAAACAAGCCGATGACGAATATCCCTGCCATTTTCCAGATTCTGAAAAGACCCGATCGTCCTGCGGAACACAGGTGACTGCATCCAGTCCTTCAGGTCCTCACTCCGGTAAACAGCCGTAGCCGTCATGACGTCGCGTCCGGCCCAGTCCCTGTCATGGGGTTTGATGTCGGTGATGCCACTGAGATGCAGCCCCACACAGACGCCGCTGACCTGACTGATCAGATAGGGATGCAACAGATAGAGGGGCTGCTGGACACCATTACCCTGCGCGACCGACACGCTGTTCGGCCAGGCCAGCGTCCCCAGCGGACTGCCGCGCTGCATGAACCCCGGCTGCACAAGCTCGTAGCTGAAATCGGGATCGTTATGCGGCGTCGTATAAATCGCTGCCGACGCCACGCCGCCGGCAAGAAAGCTGACCGGCACGAGATGACGTTCAAGCACCCCCCGATGCGTCATGTCGGTAACAATCTCCGGTGCCGTATCATCCGCAGGACCGGCATAGAAAATGAAAGGATGGCGATCGGGGGCCGTCCAGGGCGTCGATGCCATCCAGAACTGCCGACCGGCCCAGCTCTCGAAATTCAGTCCGGGTGCAAAGCGGAACGTCAGACAGGAACGCGTGTCGATCGCCTGATGGGCTGCCAGAACCGCACGGATCGCAGTTCTGTCACCAGATCCGCCACTGAACGAGGATACGCCTGTCCCGACCACTGCGAGGGCTGCGACGCCGCCACCGATCTGCGCGAGACGCGGCAGCCGGGAAAACATCAATGCGAGAGAGCGCAGCATGCTCATATGTCACAGCCCTCCCACGTCGCGGCACAGGCCCAGCAGATGGGCCAGCTTCCGGTTCAGCACACCACCCAGCACGATGATGCCCTCAAGGAGCTGGGCTCCTTCACTGTCGGCCTTCAGCGTATCGAGGCGACCGCGCAGGAGATGATGCTCCAGTTCCATCAGGCGGATGACATCGTGCAGTCCGGCATGCAGTTCCTCCAGCCGGGGATCGCGGAACGGAACGGGAGACAGCGAACGAACCTCATCGGTCATGACAAACCCTTCGACAGAACACGTGGTTCATGCGAGATTGGGCCCAGGATCAATGGAGACCCGCTTCACACTACGATGCAAATATATACGCATAACCGCATATACATACAAGCGTATTTTCGCTTAGTGGTCACTTTTCCCTATCACGGAAGAGAGATTGCCTGTGACCATCCGTACCAGACCGAGGCGCCGTCGCATGTCTGATGATCAGGCCCGCCTGCTCCGCGAACGCGGCGAGCGTCTCCGGCAGGCCGCCCAGAGTATCGGCATCACCCATGCCGCCAGGGCGGCTGGTGTGCCTTACACAACGCTGCGGGATTACATGAACGGCAGCGAGATGAAACTTTCTGCCGTGGCGTCCCTCGCCCGCGCCTGTGGCGTTTCACTGGACTGGCTGGCCTTTGGCGTGGGAGCGGGCCTCGATACAGGCAGCGAAGGCGCTCCCCCGATCCGGGGTGGCCATCAGCTCGTGATCCCCTGGCTGTCGCCTCAGCCAGACGAAGGTCTGCGCGTCGGAAAATCCTGGCTGGAAGCTACCCTCCCGCGCGACCCGGCAACGCTCCGTCTCGTCAGCGTCTCGGGGGACGCCATGGCGCCGACCCTGCGCGAAGGCGACCTTGTCATCGTGGATACCGGCTCCCGCACGGTTCAGGGCGGCGCCATCTTCGCGCTGCGGGTCGAGGGCGATATCCTGCTGCGTCGTCTGGAGCGTCGACTGGGTGGCGGAATCCGGGCTCTCGCGGACAACGATCGCTATCCGCCGCAAGAACTTCAGACCGGAGACGCCGCAGGTCTGGATGTCGTGGGCGAAGTCGTCTGGTCCGGAGGACTACCGCGAGGCTGAGGTCCGATACAGGGTTGAACGGAGAATCGTTTATACAAATAGTAAATTCTCCGCTTGTTATTGCGAGATATCGCATATAATATCCTAGCAAAAGCCGCCTGCCGTGCGGCCATGCTCAGGAGCGTCATCATGTCGGATTCTGCGGATATCACGTCGTCGTCCTCGTCAGGCGTCCATCTGGTCAGCTCGGATGTCTCTATCGGCAATGGCGCCGTCTGGACGGACACCGAACTGGGCGATGGCGGTGAACTCTTTGTCGAGGATGGCGGACTGGCCATCAATACATTGGTCGATAAGGGCGATCTGACCGTCGATGTCGGCGGCCTTGCCTCTGGCGTGACCGTCATCGGCAACTGGGATGAAAACGGTTATTTCGAGGTCGACGGCGGCACGATTACGGATCTGACGGTCACAGGTCATGGCTGGGGCATCGTCAACAGCGGCTCCATCAACGATGTTCTGGTGACCAGTAGCGGGTATATCGAGATCGCCGCTCTCGCGGACAATGTCACCGTGAGCAATGGCGGCGGCATTGAAGTGGATTCCACCGGGGTTGTCCGGAACCTGACGGTCGGCCCCGGCGGCACGTTTGGCATCCGCCCCGGCGAAGGGGGTGTGATCGAGAGCGTAACGGTCGCCAGTGGCGGGAGAATTAACGCCGCAGATATATCATCTGCAGGAGGCGTAACGATCCAGAACGGCGGCAGTATCGATTTCAGCGGCATGACCTTCCAGTCCGGGGGGAGCGCATCGCTGGAAGGTGACCCGGTTCTGACCGTAACCGAAGGAAGCGTTTCACGTTCTGTCTCCCTTGATGGTGATTACGCTGGGGAGCATTTCGCCCTCAGCGATGACGGATCAGGGGGCACAGTCGCCACTCTGGAGCCAGATGACGGCACCCCCTGCTTCTGCCGGGGCACGTTGATTGAGACTGAACGAGGCGAGATCGCGGTAGAAGATCTCGCCATCGGTAATCGGGTGCGGACGGCATCAGGTGCCCTGCGCCCTATCCGCTGGATCGGACACCGTTCGTATTCCGGCCCGTTTGTCAGGGGGAACCGGAACGTCCTGCCGATCGTCATCCGGGCGGGAGCGCTGGGTGGCGGCCTGCCGCGACGGGACCTGTCCGTCTCTCCGTTGCATGCGATGGCCCTGGAGGGCGTGCTCATACCGGCAATCTGTCTCGTTAACGGGGTCAGCATTCTTCAGGCGGAGAGCATTGATCAGGTCACCTATTTCCACATCGAGCTGGAAACGCACGATATCCTTCTGGCTGAAGGGGCGCCTTCGGAAAGCTTTATCGATGACGGGTCGCGCGGCATGTTTCACAACGCCGCCGAATTTCGTGCACTTTACCCGGAAGCCCTGCCGCTTCCGGCAGCCTACTGTACTCCCCGGATCGAAGAAGGGCCGATCCTTGAAACCGTTCGCGCACGCCTGAACACCGAAGTAGGGATAACGCCAGCTCCAACCTCAGGTGGCATCGTCGAAGGCTATCTCGACGAAGTGACGCGAACTGTCATCCGGGGCTGGGCCAGAAACCCTCAGTCGGAAGAGCCATTGCGCCTCTCTATCTTTGATAATGGCATTGCCATCGGGGAAGTCGTGGCCGATTGTCCTCGCCCTGATGTCGGCTCGGACTGTGGTTTCTGTTTCGTCGTGCCGGGTGGTCTCACCCCACACATGAGGCATGTCATCGAAATCGCGCAGGCAGATCATCCCGGCACGTCACGGAACTTTCTTGGCCATACGCCATGGATTGTAGACCAGCAGACTATCGGCCCCCATACCATCGCGCGATCAGCAGTGCCCGCATCGTCGACCGCTATGCGCGGCTATATCGACAGCGTCTCCCGCGACCGGGTCTGCGGCTGGATTTATGATCCTGCGCAGCCTGAAGAGTCAGTTGCCATACAGGTTGCGGTAAACGGGATGATTGTAGAACGGAGCATTGCCAACGGGCGCCGTCCTGATGTGGCTGACGCAGGAGCCGGGCCGGAACGGTGTGGGTTTGATCTTTTCTTCGTCCCACCCCTCTCATCATTGACGCGACAGATCATTGAAATCCGGAACGAGCGCACGGGAGCCCTTCTGGGGCAGCCGGTCGTGCTTGAAGCGGCCAACCAGTTTGATTCGGATCTTGAAGAGGCTGTTCGCAGGGCGATCGGCTCCGTTCAGAATGTGAAAGATCATGACATGGCGCTGTCGTTTCTGGCCGCGCAGATCGAGCGCCTGAAACAGAGCCATGCCGACCATCAGTCGGGACGCATCTGGAGCACGACACAGCGTGAACAGTCCCGTCGGGGGCTGGCGCTTCCGGAAAACCGTTCTCCAAGAGCGCTGGTCATCGACAGCCGCGTGCCGAACGCCTGTCGTGACGCTGGTTCATGTGCCATTCTGTCACATATGGCTGCTCTTCGGGCACTTGGCTATGACATCTCGTTTGTGGCGGCGGATGAGATGGGAAGCGCGTCAACGCCACAAATGGAACATATCGAGATCTGCGCGTCGCCTTTTTACAGTTCAGTCGAAGACCTTCTGCGGCGGCAGGCACAGAGTTTCGACCTCGTCTACCTGCACCGGCAGTCTATTACGACGCGCTATCTGCCGCTCGTCCGGCAGTACCAGTCCAAAGCGCGGGTGATCTACGCCGTCGCCGATCTGCATCATATGAGGATTGCACGACAGGCGGTGGTCGAGGAACGACCGGAACTGATGGCAAAGGCCCGGCAGGTCCGGGATGCAGAATACGCCGCCGCCCGTCAGGCCGACGTCGTTCTGACCCATTCGACCGTTGAGGCCGCGATCCTCCGGCGTGATGTGGCGGGCGTCGAAGTCCATGTCGTTCCCTGGGAGGTGGCGGTTAGAAAACGGACACCGGCGTTTGACACACGTCACGGGGTTCTCTTTCTTGGTAATTTCTCTCACGCGCCAAACACCGACGCCGCGATCTGGCTCGCTGAAGAGATCATGCCTCTCGTGTGGAGGCAGCGTCCTGATATTCATTGCACCATTGCGGGCGCGGACATGCCGGAAAGCGTTCGGCTGCTCGCAGCACCCGGCGTCGAAGTGATCGGTCCCGTCCCTGACTGCGGGGTTCTGTTCGACAAGGTTAGTCTCAGCATCGCCCCACTTCGCTCTGAAGCGGGTGTGAAGGGTAAGGTGCTGGACAGTATGGCTGCTGGCGTCCCGTGCGTGATGACACCGATTGCCGCTGAGGGAATGGAACTGCCCGGAGATTTTGCTGACGCGACAGGAGAAACCGCTGAAGCACTGGCTGCGCTGATCGTCAGTTTGCATGATGACTCAACGACGCATGCCAGAATGGTTCGGGCCGGGCGTCGCTTTATTCGACAGCGACATGACCATGCGAGAATTATCGACGCACTCGGAAGGATCGCTCGAGATAGAAGGGATGAACGTCAAGCCGGGTAACCGGTGTATAATCAGCTTTTGCGGGGCAAACAGAATATTATCTTCCAGACCAGAAAGAAGGCGAATGCCCCTGTTGCCCCAGCGGAAACAGGGCAGACAGGCTGCTTCCGCCCTCATCTGAGACGTAGGCGACATTGCGCGCGAGCCGGTTAGCGGACATCTTGTATCGTAGGCGTGGCTAAGGTTCAGGGCAGGATGTTTAAGATCAAGGAGGATAAACTCTTCGGAGATCAAACACGTGCGTTGTTGACGCTTGACCTCGCGGGCATGCACGCGTCCTCGCCTGCTGGTAGCGTCTTCGCGCTAGGTCTCACAGGTTTGCAAGGCACGGGCGTAACCGTGTGGACAGCTTGGCACGGAGAGCGAATTGCTAGTATCGGCGCGGCTCCGTCCCTGGTGGGTTATGCATGTCCTCAGCTCTAATCGGTTCAGCGTTGTGGCTCTCTACCCATCTTTCCCACTCTGGAACTGAGACGACAGTGCGGCCACCCGCTAACTGCGCGCCAGATGGAGCTCGCAAAACGAAAGCAACTACCGTTGGCGTCGGATCGCTTACAATTTCACGGGCATTTTCTAAATTGCCAGGGATGGTAGTCCGCCAAATTTGGCCGAATCGTAAGGAGATTTTGGTCGTCCGATTGTCAGTCATTTTCGCCTCCTTCTCGCTTCCTCTGGATTTCCCGATGTAGCCTTAAATATTTGATGAGGGACGCACGGTTAGGCCTGCTTTCCCGACAAGCGCGGCGACATTTCGGGGCTTCAGGTCTACCCATGATAGATCGTCTCAGAAAGCACGTCCTCTTTCAATCCGGTTTCTCGACCGGGAAACTGAATACACCATTTCGCGCTTATAAACGGGTGCGAGAGCAATTTTTCATATTGAAGGGCCTATTAAATATTTAACGGCTTGCGTCGGTTACATGGATTTTAACTTAATAAAGGCAAATGGTCGAGCTTGACCGTCTGACAGCTAAAAGCCAATGATGGGAAGCGACGGGCAGAATAAGGCGGATTAAAATAATGGCGATCAAAGCCACCGAAGATATCCTGCAACGCGACCCCCGCTTTGCAAATCTCTCTATCGCCGAAGACGGCAAGCTTCGCAGAATGACCCTTGCGGACCATCATGCGGCGGTAGCCAACATATGCCTTTCGGCCGTCACGCCCACGGACGTTGCGGCAGCCTTTGATCGTGCTCGAAGCGCGATCATCTACGCGTTCTTCGATTACGAGCTTCTCGTGGGGGGTGAAGTGCTGGCTCTTGGCGCCTTCGAGCTGGCACTAAAACATCGACTCATCGGGCATGGAGGTGCAACTCGTGGGACGCTTCGCAATCTTGTCGATAAGGCTAGGAAAATTGGAATTCTACCCGCGTCCGTCCCCAACCCTACAGAGCTGCCTGACCCCATCGAAGCTTTGATCGCGTTGCGAAATGGATTGGCTCATGGCACGTCCGACACCCATGAGCCTGCGCTTCATGGATCGATCATATATTTCGATCGTAGCTCGTCTGCTTAATCATGGGGTCTCATACACTTTAGCTTTCCGACAACCTAAACTCTATTTAGCTATTTCCATATATTCTTGGTCGTTACTTTAGGTCAAGATTCTAGATTGTAATCCGACCGCTTTCTCTCTATTATTACCATTGAGCAGACATTCCGTTGTCCCCCTAAACAGCCCCTCGGCTCAGCAGAAACAAAGCTGACAGACTGTAGTCGCCCTCATATCAGACATTGTGTCTATCCGAGATATTATCGTAAAGCTGACCTTACTGGCTGATTTCAGCCCGGCGATATTGCGAGATTAATTTCACGTGGGCAGGCGAAGAGACGAAACAGCCCCCTGCCCACATTAAAACGCCACATCGGTATACTTCGGTCTTCAGCCAGTAATAAATGCCAGAATATCAGCATTGATGATATCAGCATGGGTTGTGTGCATGCCGTGCGGATAACCAGGATAGATTTTCAGCGTGCTGTTCTGAAGTAGCCTGTCCTGAAGAATTGCTGCATTTTTGTAAGGAACCACCTGATCATCATCCCCCTGCAGGACGAGGGTTGGCACCATGATTGCCTTCAAATCTTCTGTCTGGTCCGTTTCGGAGAAGGCCCTGATCCCTTCATAATGGGCTTTTGCACTGCCCATCATGCCCTGACGCCACCAATTGCGGATCACCCCTTCTGAAGCGTCAACTTCAGGGCGGTTGAAACCGTAGAATGGGCCGCTCGCTACATCCAGAAAGAATTGCGCACGGTTGGCTGCCAGCCCGGCACGCAGTCCGTCCAGCACTTCGATCGGTGCGCCTTCGGGGCTGCGATCCGTTTGGACCATCAAAGGCGGCACGGAACTGACGAGCACGACTTTGGTAACCCGTCCCTGCGGCTGACCGTATTGCGCGACATAGCGGGCAACCTGTCCGCCCCCTGTCGAATGCCCGACATGAATGGCGTTTTTCAGGTCGAGATGTTCCACAACTGCCGATGCGTCGGCCGCGTAATGGTCCATGTCATGACCGTCGCTCACCTGCGCAGATCGTCCGTGACCACGGCGGTCATGCGCAATGACGCGAAAGCCCTTGCTCAGGAAGAACAGCATCTGCGTGTCCCAGTCATCGGCGCTGAGTGGCCAGCCATGATGGAAAACGATAGGCTGTGCATCCTTCGGTCCCCAGTCTTTATAAAAAATCTCTACACCGTCGAGTGTCGTGACAAATGACATGATACTTCTCCTGAGCATTCAAAACTGATAATGCTCAGACGCTAACGTTGAACATAAGTTCAACGTCAAGATGAATTTGTAACAGAAGACTGATGATGAAGATTGGAGAACTGGCCCAGAAAACCGATCTTACGACGTCAAAAATCCGGTTTTATGAGCGCATCGGATTGCTGACAACGGTTGATCGTCGTTCCAACGGATACCGTACCTACCCACCACAGGCCGTGCTGCTTCTGGGACTCATCACAACGGCGCAACGGGCCGGATTTACGCTGGATGAAATCCGCACCCTGCTGCCCTCTGATCTGCAACACTGGGATCATGATGCGCTCATGGACGCACTGACACGCAAGATTGCGGATATTGAGGCGCTGCAGGCACGTCTGACCCAGAGCAAGGCGCATCTCCTTCGTTTGGTGGAAGATATTCAGGCGCGCCCCGAAGACATGGACTGCGCGGCTAACGCCCATCGTGTCCTGACGAATGTGCTTGCAGGACCTTCCGACAATCTGGACATCACACCGGACGATGTGCGTCTTCTGGACAGGACAGATCGTCGTCAGTCCGTGAGCAGAGGACGCAGCAAAAAAGCTGTTCCGCCTTAAATCCCTCCCAGAAAGGACGCGACTTTTCCTGCGGTCGCTCTGGCTGAAAAAGGATTCTGGCCTGTCACCAGTTTTCCATCCACCACGACATGGGACATGAACGGCAGAAGGGCTTTTTCGTAAAGTGCTTTTCGCGCCTTCACTTCAGCTTCCGCGTTGTAGGGTATTTCCCCGGAGACGCCCGCCAGCCTCTCCTCAGTCCACGAAAATCCGGTGATTTTGCGCCCGGACACCAGAAAAGAACCGTCTTCAAGCCGGGTATTCAGAAGCCCGCAATATCCATGGCAGACAGCGGAAACAATACCCCCCTTTTCCCACACTACGCGTGTGATGGCCTGAAGGCCTTCACTGTTCGGAAAATCCCACATCACGCCATGCCCGCCGGTAAAGTAGATCGCATCATAATCCTGCGGATTGATGTCTGCGGGACAGGCCGTTGCAGATAAGAGGGCCATCTTAGCCGGATCGGCCAGCCAGGCTCTGGAGGAGGTATCGCGCATCGGCCATTTCAACGCACGCGGGTCAAGTGGAACCTTGCCCCCCCTGGGGCTGACAATGCGCTGCTCATAACCTCTGGCGGCAAACACGTCCCAGGCATGCGTAAGTTCCGACAGCCACAATCCGGTCGGATGTGCGGGATTGTCAAAATGCGAGATATTGGTGGCGACGTGCAGGATACGGCGGCTCATGGCTTGTCCCTTTCATGCGGCAAGGTCCTCGGACGGCCATTCTGTAACATTCAAGGCCGGTTGAAGGTCAATCTGTCGTTTGACATTAAATCTAACTTCAACGTTAACAGTGTAAGGGCAAATCTACCTGCACAACGGAGGCAGCCCCACATGCAGACAATTCTTGGCGCAAATGGCCAGATCGCTACGGAACTGGCGCGGACATTGCATCAGCATCACACAGGGGACCTGCGGCTCGTGAGCCGCAATCCCCGCAAGGTCAATGACGACGACACGCTCATGGCGGCGAACCTGCTTGATGCAGGGCAGACGGCACAGGCGGTGAAAGGCAGCCGGATTGTCTATTTCACAGCCGGCCTTCCCCCTAACAGCACGCTCTGGGAAGAGCAGTTTCCGGTCATGCTGAAGAACGCCTTGCAAGCGTGCCGGGCGGCTGGGGCCAATTTTGCCTATTTCGACAATACTTACATGTATCCTCAGAACAGCCAGATCCAGACTGAGGAAACGCGCTTCGCCCCGGTTGGTCGGAAAGGACGGGTGCGCGCCGCAATGGCGTCCATGGTGCTGGAAGAAATGGCACGGGGAGACATTCCGGTGCTCATCGCCCGTGCGCCGGAATTCTATGGTCCGGGGAAAACACAGAGCTTCACCAACGCTCTGATCATTGACAGGCTGAAAGCAGGCAGAAGGCCACTGGTCCCTGTCCGTGACGACACACGTCGGACCCTAATTTGGACGCCTGATGCGAGCCGTGCTCTTGCAACTCTGGGTAATACGCCGGATGCTTATGGCCAGAGCTGGCATCTGCCATGCTGTGATGATCGACCGACCTATAAGACATTTGTCACTATGGCCAGCCGAGCTTTCGACCGCACACCTTCCTATTCGGTTATTGGTAAATGGCCACTGATCATCGCAGGCATTCTCTCAAAAAGGGTGCGGGAGATAAAGGAACTTCTGCCACGCTACGAGCAAGACAATTTCTTCGACTCAACGAAATTCAAACGTCATTTCCCTGAGTTTTCCGTCACGACATATGAGGGGGGTCTGCAACTGATCAGGAAGGAGTGGAGAGGCGGATAACGCGACTTCCTAGCCGCCTGCCATCGCTCTGAACCGGACTGGTAGAGACGAGTACTTATGCTGCGGACGTGGGATCAAAAAATCCGTCGTGCGCGGAAGGGTTCGTGATTTAGGTGACACTGCCTTATATAATGTCAGCTTCCTGAAGGCTGTTTCCGAAACCGGACATTCCACTTCCCCCCCCTTAACTATCATTCCAAAGGTCGCGGGGGGATCGACACAAGCAAGCCAGCCATCCGGTAAAAGCCGTTGTAATTGCAGCGCCTCTTCTACCGGCGTCTTCATCCACACATCCAGTTCGTCTAGTTGCGTCAGAATATACAGGCATCGCTTTCGGATAGATCGCGCCGACCTTCCTGTTGGCTTCAGTGGTCAGAAACCCGAACAGATCATCCGTCAGCCAGTTTCCGCACGGACGTCCATCGACGTCAGATCCCGGCAAAGAAAGCCAGCGGCTCTCCGTCGCTGCGGGCAAACCACACCCTGCAACGGCTCGCGCTGGCTATGACGCTGATCCCTCAACTGGACATGTTGCATCCGACCCGCGCCTCACGAAGAACCAGCACATAGCTGGTGCTTCTTCCTCCTGCAGCCTCCCTGGCCAGAATATCGCGTGATACGAGATCATTGATATCTCGCAGGGCTGTATCCGGGGACGTTTTTGCCAGCTTCGCCCATTTGGATGAGGTCAGCTTGCCCTCGAACCCGTCCAGCAGACGGTTCAGCATGAGGCGTTGCCGGTCATTGATCGATTGCCCGGCCAGACTATCCCAGAACCGGGCCTTCTGGATGACTTTTCCCAGGACCAGCTCAGCACGGTCAAATGCGCGATCCAGAGCCCCCAGAAACCAGTGCAGCCAGAGCGTGATGTCCATATCTCCTTTCTGAGTAGCCTCAAGGATTGCGTAGTAATCCTTCCGGTCGTGGCGGATCTGGGCTGATAGGCTGTAGAACCGCTGGTCTGTCTGTTCCGAACGCGCAAGCATGAGGTCGCCAATGGCCCGGGCCATACGCCCGTTTCCGTCCTCGAACGGATGAATGGTGACAAACCACAGATGTGCAATGGCTGCCTTCAGCACTGGATCCAGTGCGTGCTCGGCATTGCACCAGTCGAGAAAGGCCTGCATCTCCGCGGGCACCCTGCTGGCTGTCGGCGCCTCATAATGGACCTTCTCCCGTCCGACAGGGCCAGACACAACCTGCATCGGACCGGTTCTGTCATCACGCCACTCTCCCACCAGAATGCGTGCCATGCCGTTCCTGCCAGTCGGAAACAGAGCCGCATGCCAGGCGAACAGCCTTTCTTCAGTCAAAGACTCAGCGTTATGCCGGGTTGCGTCCAACATCATCTCCACGACGCCTTCGATATCCCGATCCACTGGCGCCAGCGCGCCAATATCCATCCCCAATCGCCGGGCAATGGAAGAGCGCACCTGCTCACGATCGAGGTTTTCGCCCTCAATCTCGCTCGACTTGATGACGTCTTCCGTCAGGGTCTGGAGCACGGCTTCCGACCTGAAATCGAAACCAAGACTCTCCATGCGCCCCAGGAGCCGCCCTTGCCGATGACGCACCGCAGCCAGTTCATGGGAGATGGAATCCTTGTCCCACCGGAAATCCGGCCAGTCGCCATACTGATGAATGTATCGCGTCATATTTCCTGCACTCCTTGCGGAGAATATGGCGCTTAATCGCCGCAAACCGCAAGGCTATATCCGCATGATATGCGGCAAATAAGTAGGGTCTTTCCCGCATCTGATCGAAAATCGGGGTGACGGTTGCCTAATCTATAGGTATTTTCGTCTGGAAATCCTGTGGATAACTTTTTTTTGGGGCGGTTTTGGGGGCGCTGAATGAGGGGCCACAAAAAAAGGGGGGGTAGAAAATGACCACTTTTTTTTCCGGATTTGGTACATGAAATACAGGGCAAGTGCCTTTTTTTGCCCCCGCGTAGTTGGAGGGGGGTGTGTCGTGTTACGATGTCGCATCGAAAAGGGAGCCGAATTTATTCGGCGATAGAGGAAAGAAGAAAAGAGAAAAAGCGTAGCAATTTCATATGCATCCGAAGGGTGCATATGAAATTGAGGTAGCGTGCTCTCCAAACCGGGAAAATGGGGCGTATGGAAGAGGAAAGGGGGGTGTCGGGCGTCTCTTGGGAAAATTCTGCCGGCAAGAAGGTGAATCGGGGGAGTGTATGGGCTTATATGGACGGAGAGGCTGTTTTTTTGCGGCTGTGATGGTGTGCGGGAGTTTTCGGTGGGGATGGTGCGGAGCGTTCGTTGCGTCTTGTTGTAGCCCTGTGTAGGGGGCGACAGAATCATGTAGGCTGCTTTAGGGTGCTATCTGGCGCATTTTAGGGTGTCTGGGCTGGTGTGTTATTATTACCGCAGTGTGGCCGTGTGTTTTGTACCACAAAAAACCGAACACTGTTGTAAAAAAGGGCACTTTTGGGATTAAATCCCAAAAGGCGGTTTTAAGTATTTTGGAATATCAATGACTTAGAGTTTCGAATCCGGAATGAATATGACTAAAAACACAGCCTATTTTGAGTGTTTTTCCTATGTTGATAAGTCTGTGGATACTTTGAGAATAACTTTGTAGGTCGCCGATCAATACACAGGCTTTCATGGACCGCCTGATCTGATTGGCGATGGCGTTTTCGAGGCTATGGAAAGGCATGGTGCGCTGCTGTGAGGAGCGTTTGCTGCCTAAGGAGGACAACATATCCGATTATGCAGTCACCGTCACACGATGTTCGGTTTGACTATATCTAGGCTCAGGACTCATTCTTTGAGATAGAAGATGACGCTTGCTGCGATATGGATTGCAGACATGAAGGTATGAGCGCACCGGTCATAT
>NZ_VHON01000084.1:0-20697 GCF_008690365.1 Acetobacter sp. DmW_136 | reverse complement strand
CGGGTCAATCTGTTCAATCAGAGGCCCAGAATTGCCTAACCGACGACGATCCTGCTCAATCTGCGTCTCCTCACCATGCGCTAAGACGGGCAAGTTGCCCAACACACCTCCGGCCAGAAGCAAGCAATGCAGAGAATACGGAAATTTCTTCCAAGTTCTGTTTGTAAAGATAGGCATTGTTACGCTTCACCGTGCAGCATGAAGGCAAAACAACAGGAAGAATTAAAGGAAAAACCTGCCAAAGGCAGAAGAGTAAGCATAGTACACTATCCACCTCCGATTCCCTCGCCCGGCGGTTAAACAAGACAACAACGGCAGGTCTCCTGACTTGCGGGTCATCGCACGTTACTCAGCCTTCCCGATGCTGCCATCAGTGGCTGCCACTTTAAAGCGACCAAGGAGTAATATGCTCTCCGCCTACAGTTGCGAGGGCAGTTGCCGACTTGGTTCTGATACAGAACCTCCGGCATTCCCTTTCAAACCCGCTTGCGCGGGACCGTTGCAAGATGGCGCAACCCTTACCTTATTTTTGCCTCACATTTCAATCTTTGCCTGAATTGCATGGATAACTCTTGCCAGCAGCCGCATTTTAACCCACCAGTTCCTCCACACCTTACCCCTGACTGGCGGCTTATGGACCAACGATACCGCATTCCACCTCTTGCCATGCTCAACGCCTTTACGGCGTTTGCACGCACAGGCGGAATTAGACGCGCCGCAGCAGAGCTGCGTGTGGATCACGCAGCCATCAGCCGCCATATTCGAGATCTGGAAAATATTCTGGGCACCCCTTTGCGGGATAAGGAAACAGGCACCCTTACATTAGCAGGCCACACCTATTATTCCCGCATAACCCCACTATTAGAAGAACTGGCCACAGCTACGGCAGATATTCGCAACCATACGCCGCCCCTTACCATTACCTGCGCGCATGGTTTTGCTTACCATTGGCTGCTACCACGGCTTTCCACTTTTCGGCGCGCACATCCTCAACTAGAAATTATGCTACGCCCGGTAGATGCCAACACGGCGTTTCATGTTACCGGCGTGGAAACAGATAATCATGCTCATATCGGCTATGTGCGAGATGATGCGCCGTTAGCAGAACCCCGCAACACACGCAGCATGATTATTGCCCGGCCTGATGTTTTTCCGGTAGCTGCCCCCCTCTGCCTGACAGAACTGGGAGGACAGCCCCGCACAACAGCAGATTTACTCCGCGCACCCTTGTTGCAGGAAGAAGATGAAGCCGAATGGAAACTTTGGTTTCATGCGCAGAATGTTGCCTGCACAAAACTGCCTGCCGCAACGCGCCTTTGGCAGGCCCACATCACACTGGCTGCTGCCCGCGCGGGAGAAGGGATTGCTTTGGGCAATATTTTCCTACTGGGGAATGATCTTGAAACAGGCCATCTGGTGCGGGTGCAACCAACGCAAACCCCACTGCGAGAAGTGGCTTTGGGGGCTTATCTTCTGCGCGCGTCCACAGCCACGTGGGAGAAAAAATCCCTCATCACATTCCGAAACTGGCTTTTGGAACAGGTGGAGCTGGAAACGCAGAACACCCCCTCTCTGCCCTAATGGCAGCTAAGCATTGTGCGGAACGGTATATATGCTCTGAAAGAGTGGTGACCTTTTATCACCACAGAGGCAACAAAAAATCTCCTCCCCCTCCTGTGTGAAACATTTTACGGAACAGAAATAACTTTGCCCGCAACATAGTTCCCGGGAGCCCGTATTAATGGCCACGAATAAAGACCTTCTGAACCGCCGCACCCATGCTGTGCCACGCGGTGTTGCCACTTCCACCCCCGTTTTTGCAGATCGCGCAGAAAATGCTGAACTATGGGATGTGGAAGGCAAACGCTATGTTGATTTTGCAGGCGGCATTGCCGTTCTGAACGTTGGCCACCGCCACCCAAAAGTGATGGATGCTGTTAAAAAACAGCTAGATCGCTTTACCCACACAGCTTTTCAGGTTTCTGCTTACGAGCCCTATATTGAGCTAGCCGAAAAGCTGAACGCCCGCGCCCCGTTTTCTGGCGATGCCAAAACCATTTTCTTCACCACGGGTGGAGAAGCGACAGAAAACGCCGTAAAAATTGCTCGCGCTGCAACAGGCCGTAACGGTGTCATTGCGTTCTGCGGTGGCTTCCATGGCCGCACACTGTTAGCTTCTGCGCTTACGGGTAAAGTACTGCCTTACAAAGCACCTTTTGGCACGCTACCGGGTGAAGTGTACCACATCCCCTTCCCCGATAATCATGACATCACGGTGGAAGACAGCTTGAAAATGCTGCACTTCCTATTTGCGGCTGATATCTCCCCCAACAATGTGGCTGCTATTATTATTGAGCCCGTGCAGGGGGAAGGTGGCTTCCGGGTTGCCCCTACAGCACTGCTCAAGCAGCTCCGCGCTATTTGTGACCAGCACGGCATCAAACTGATTGCCGACGAAGTGCAGAGTGGTTTTGCCCGTACTGGCAAGCTGTTTGGAATTGAGCATTCCGGCGTAGAACCAGATCTGGTGTGCATTGCTAAATCTCTGGCAGGTGGTTTTCCGCTTTCCGGTGTGATTGGCCGTGCAGAACTGATGGATTCTGTTCCTCCGGGTGGTTTGGGCGGCACATATGCAGGTGCCCCTCTGGGTTGTGCAGCAGGTTTGGCCGTGCTGGACATTATTGAGGAAGAAAAACTGCTCGACCGTGCCAATAACATGGGTGAACGCCTGAAGGCCCGTATTGCAAGCTGGCATAAGCGCACAGATATGCTGCCTATCAGCATGCCGCGTGGGCTGGGCGCAATGGTTGCTTTTGATATTCTGGAACGCCATGCGGGTGTGGAACAGCGCAAGGGCTTTGGTTCCAAACTATGTGCCCGCGCCTGTGAAAAAGGTCTGATTTTGCTGGCATGTGGTGTGCAGGGCGCAACAATCCGTATTCTGACACCGCTGACCGCATCTGATGAACTGGTTGATGAGGGTCTGGATATTATCGAACAGATTCTACTGGAAGAAGCAAAAGCCTGATCTGCATTTTGTTGCAGTATTTCAAGCAAAAAGGCGGCCCTTCCCGGGCCGCCTTTTTTGTTCTGTTACCAATTTATAGCATTCATAAGGAGTCACCCTAAATGTAATGTCATAGTCAGGCCATCATTCCTGCTTATTCTTAGAAATAATGACTAAGAAAAACAGGAGGCCAGAATGACAGCATTTGGTGCATATTGGCTGCAAATACAAAAATCTTTTCGCAAATTACTTCAAGCTTTACTCAATTTAAAAATGCGTAAAGCATCACATATCAAACATTAAGCCTTTCTGTTTCCATCAAAAATAACAAAAAAGCCCGCCTACCATCAAAGGTAGCGCGGGCTTTTTTGTGCCGTTATGCAGCGTTATTTTTTATCGTCAGAGAACGTCTTCTGGCCCCACCGGCCAACATCGTGCGCAGCGTTCTCTGTGCCTTCCTTGGTTTTGTTCCAAGCGCGCTCTGTCCCTTCACTTGTTTTGTCCCAAGCTTTGCGAGAACCATCCTTGGTTTTATCCCAAACCTTGTCAGTGCCTTCGCTCGTCTTGTTCCAAACTTTATGAGAACCTTCCTTGGTCTTGTCCCAAGTTTTTTCGGTTCCTTCGCGGGTTTTATCCCACGCGTTATGGGTGCCTTCTTTGGTCTTATCCCATGCCTTTTCACTGCCCTCGGAGGTCTTGTCCCAAGCTTTGCGGGAACCGTCCTTGGTTTTGTCCCACACTTTTTCTGTGCCGTTGCTTGTCTTGTCCCAAGCCTTGTTCGTACCTTCCTTGGTCTTGTTCCAAGCATGCTCGGTTCCTTCGCGGGTGTTATCCCACGCGCGGCCCAGCACACCTTCTTCAGCGTGAGCGCAAGGCAGGCTCAGAGCAAACATGGCAGCACCCAGCAGAGTTGTAGCGGCCGTCCGAAAAGAATAATTAGACACGAAATACATCCTCTTAAGTGAAAACCTTATCATTAAAGGTAAGTATCCAAAGGCTTTATGGCAAATGTACGCCACATCCGTGGCAGCAGCGCCCAACACGCTTTAACGCGGCAAAGAATCCAGCGCAGCCTGCAAGATATATGCCGCAGCCAGCCGATCCACCATTTCTGCCCGCCGCGCACGGGAAAGATCGGCTTCATCAATAAGCATACGATTCACTGCGGATGAGGAAAGACGCTCATCCCACTGGCACACGGGCAAACCTGTCTGCTCCGAAAGCGCAAGCGCCCAATCTCGGCTGGCCTGTGCAGCTGGCCCAAAGGACCCATCCAAAGAAAGGGGAATTCCCACAACCATGCCGCCAATTTCGTGTTCTGTAGCAAGATCACGAATAAAGCTGGCCATTTGCCCTAATTTTCCGCGCTTTACTGTTTGAAATGGTGAGGCCACCATGCGGGAAACATCGGAAAGCGCTAACCCCACCTGCTTTTTGCCGGGGTCTATCCCTAGCAGGCGTGCGTGTCTGGGCAGGGTTGCAACAAGGTCTGTCAGGCTAAGCAGTGTCATACGGACGGTATGTTGCCTTTCGCGCGATTATGCTAGGTGCTTTCTTCCTATTGAGATCAAGAAAAGAGGGGTCCGCTTTCATGTCGCTAGACCTTGCGACCACCCGCCGCATTGCCAAACTGGCCCGTATCGGGCTGGAAGAGCATGAGCTTGAAGCCGCACGCCAGAAGCTGAACGGTATTCTGGGCTGGATTGACCAGCTTGCCGAAGTGGATGTGGAAGGCGTTCCCCCCATGGTGGGGACAGAAACAGAAACCCTGCGCCAGCGCGAAGATAAGGTAACAGACGGCAACTACCGTGATGCCCTGCTGGCCTGCGCGCCAGAAACATCTGGCCCCTTCTATACAGTACCCAAGGTGGTGGAATAATGCTAACCGGACTGACGCTCACCCAAGCGCGTGAAGGGCTTGCCGCCCGCAAATTTTCTGCACGGGAGCTGGCCAAAGCCCAACTAGACGCCATTGCCCGCCTCAACCCGGTGCTCAACGCCTATATTACCGTGCTGCCTGAAGAAACCGTATTGGCTGCGGCAGATGCGGCAGATGCCCGCTATGCCGCAGGCACTGCCGGGCTTATGGATGGCCTGCCCATTGGTGTAAAAGATCTGTTCTGCACCAAAGGTGTGCGCACCACGGCTGCCAGCAAAATGCTGGAAAACTTTGTGCCGCCTTATGAAAGCACAGTTACGGCCAACCTACTAAAAGCTGGCGCGGTCTTTCTCGGCAAAACCAATCTTGATGAATTTGCCATGGGGTCTGCCAACATCACCTCGGCTTTCGGGCCAGTGGCAAGCCCGTGGAAGCGCAAGGATGATCCCTCCGCTATACTTGTACCGGGCGGCTCTTCCGGTGGGTCTTCCGCTGCTGTTGCTGCTGGGCTGGGTCTTGCTGCTACAGGCACGGATACAGGTGGCTCCATCCGTCAGCCTGCTGCTTATTGTGGCATTGTGGGGCTTAAACCCACCTATGGCCGTTGCAGCCGCTGGGGCACCATTGCCTTTGCAAGCTCGCTCGATCAGGCTGGCCCTATGACACGCAGCGTGGCAGATGCCGGGCTGATGCTGGAAGCCATGGCTGGCTTTGATGAAAAAGACAGCACCTGCTCCAACCGCCCTGTACCCGCATTTAGCAAAGCTGTTGGCAAAAGCGTAAAAGGCCTGCGCGTGGGTATTCCCACAGAATATCGTTCTCCCAACCTGCCTGCAGAAGTTGTGGCCATGTGGGAAAAGGGCATTGCGTGGTTGAAAGAAGCAGGCTGCGAGATTGTGGACGTTTCTCTTCCGCACACCAAATACGGCCTGACCACATATTACATTATTGCCCCGGCTGAATGTTCCTCCAACTTGGCGCGTTATGATGGCATCCGCTTTGGCATTCGTAAGGATGCCCCCACACTGGATGGTGTATATGAGGCCACACGCGCCGCAGGGTTTGGGGCAGAAGTGCGCAGCCGTATCCTGATGGGCACCTATGTGCTTTCTGCTGGCTATTACGATGCCTACTATCTGAAAGCCCAGAAAGTGCGCACCCTTATCAAGCGCGATTTTGAACAGGCGTTTGAAAACGTAGATGTGCTGCTTACCCCTACCGCGCCATCCGCTGCCTTTGCGCAGGGTGAAAACATGGATGACCCGGTGCAGATGTATCTGAACGACATCTTTACAGTGCCCGCCAGCATGGCCGGTGTGCCTGCCCTTTCTGTTCCGGTGGGGCTTAATGGCAATGGTCTGCCGCTAGGGTTGCAGGTGATTGGTAAACATTTTGATGAAGAAACCGTGCTGTCTATTGGCAGCGCGTTAGAAGCGGCGGCGGGCTTTACGCACCTTCCGTCCGTACATGCGGGAGCAGGCGCATGAGCTACGTAATTGAAGGTAAAACCGGCCCGTGGGAAATTGTGGTCGGGCTGGAAGTGCACGCACAGGTTATCAGCCAGTCCAAGCTGTTTTCTGGTGCTTCTACAAAATTTGGGGGAGACCCGAACACTCAGGTTAGCCTGGTTGACGCAGCCTTTCCCGGCATGTTGCCTGTTATCAACAAGGAATGCGTGGCGCAGGCCATCCGCACCGGGTTGGGGCTGAATGCCCAGATCAACCTGTTCAGCCGGTTCGACCGTAAAAACTACTTTTACGCCGACCTGCCACAGGGTTACCAGATCAGCCAGTTCGAGCACCCGATTATTGGCACGGGTTCTATCGAAATTGAACTTCAGAGCGGTGAAACACGCCAGATTGGCATTACCCGCCTACATCTGGAACAAGACGCTGGCAAGCTGCTGCATGATCAGGACCCCTCAAAATCCTTTGTGGATCTGAACCGTGCAGGCGTAGCCCTGATGGAAATTGTGAGCGAACCCGATATTCGCGAACCAGAAGAGGCCGGGGCTTACCTGCGTAAGCTACGCCAGATTCTACGCTATCTGGGCACGTGCGATGGCAACATGGAAGAAGGCTCCATGCGTGCAGACGTAAACGTTTCCGTGCGCAAAGCGGGCGAGCCTTTCCGCACCCGTTGCGAGATCAAAAACGTCAACTCCATCCGCTTTGTCATGCAGGCCATTGAGGTGGAAGCCACCCGCCAGATTGAAATCTGGGAAAACGGCGGAGAAGTTGATCAGGAAACACGCCTGTTTGATCCGGGCCGGGGTGAAACCCGCACCATGCGCTCCAAGGAAGATGCGCATGATTACCGCTACTTCCCAGATCCTGACCTGCTGCCATTGGTAGTGGAACAGGCGTGGGTGGATGATCTGAAATCTAAGCTGCCGGAACTGCCAGACGCAAAGCGTGCCCGCTTCCAGAAAGACTACGGCATTCCGTCTTACGATGCTGGCGTGCTGGTTGCAGAACAGGCCGTGGCTGATTTTTACGAAACCGTGGCCAAAGGGCGCGATGGCAAGCTAGCGGCAAGCTGGGTGATTGGTGATCTGTTTGCGGCTCTTAACCGCACCAGCAACACCATTGAAACCAGCCCTGTTAGCGCAGCTTCCTTGGGCAAAATGCTTGATCTGATTGCGGATGGCACCATTAACGGTAAGATTGCCAAGGAAGTGTTTGAAGACATGGTGGAAACGGGTGATAGCCCGGATGCCATTGTGGAACGCAAAGGCCTGCGGCAGGTGACCGACACAGGAGTTATTGATTCCGCCATTGCTGCCATTTTGGAAAAGCATGCAGATAAGGTGGCTGAATACCGTGGCGGCAAAGACAAGCTGTTTGGATTCTTTGTGGGGCAGGTCATGAAGGAAACCAAAGGTAAGGCGAACCCTGCCTTGGTCAATTCGGCCTTAAAAGCCCAGTTAGACGGCTAAAATCTACAATTTGAAAAAATAAGTTTTCAGGGGGTTTGACGGAACGCGTTGAACCCCCTAAAAGCAGCGGTGCAAACGTCGTGTATGTTCGCACTCTTCGGCGGAGGGGTGGCCGAGTGGCTGAAGGCGGCGGTTTGCTAAACCGTTATACGATGTCAAGTCGTATCGAGGGTTCGAATCCCTTCCCCTCCGCCAGAGATAAAAATCTCGATAAACTCCTTATCTGCATATTTTCAGGCTTTTTTGCCCTACTACCCTTTTTAAAGGGACTGCAAATCATACAAGCGACGATACAGCCCATTTTTTTGCTGAATCAGCGTAGCATGCGCGCCATCTTCTACAATTTGTCCGTGCTCAAAAACCAGAATCCGGTCCAGCCCCACAACGGTGGCAAGACGGTGTGCCACAACCAACACGGTGCGGCCTTTCATCAGGCGTTCCATGGCTTCCTGCACCAGTGCTTCCGATTCGGAATCCAAACTGGCGGTTGCTTCATCCAACACCAGTATGGGGGCATCCGCCAAAAAGGCACGGGCAATAGCAATGCGCTGGCGCTCTCCTCCTGAAAGCTTTACGCCACGCTCACCCACCAGCGTTTGATATCCTTCTGGCAGCCTATCAATAAAACCAGCGGCATTGGCTAATTGAGCAGCCTGCGCGATTTGCTCTGGTGTGGCATCTGGCCGACCATAAGCAATATTTTCCGCCAAACTTCGATGAAACAACACAGCTTCCTGCGGCACTAAAGCAATTTTTTCCCGCAAATCAGACTGGCGCACACGCGCAATATCTATGCCATCAATTAAAATTCTGCCTGACTGTGGCACATAAAAACGCTGTAACAATTTAATGAAACTTGATTTTCCCGATCCAGAAGGCCCTACCAATCCAACCCGACTACCAGCAGCAATTGTAACGGAAATATCCGCAAAAAGTGCCCGCTCCTGCCCCGGATATTGGAATGAGACATGTTCAAAGCAGATTTCCCCCGCACTCACCAACAAGGGTAGCGGATAAGCGGGATCTGCCACCGCCGCAGGCGTACGCCACAACGCAAGCAATTCTTCCATTTCATTGACAGATCTCTGCACCACAGAAACCTGTTGCCCAATATCGCGCAGGTAGCCTTGCACCAAAAATGTCATAGTCAGCACATAGGCAACATCACCTGGGCCAGCACGCCCCTGCCACCACAACCAAACAGCTGCGCCTGCCAGAACAAGCCGCATACACATAACAACTACGGCCTGAATATTGGCGCTATCTGTCCCTCTGGACCAAGTATAAATAGTGGCTTTTCGCCATTGCGAAATAAGTGTTTGTAGGCGGCTTTCTTCGCGCTTTTCTGCGCCAAAAGTTTTAACAACTGCATTGCAGGTGATGGCATCTGCCAGAGCAGCCCCCATGCGGCTATCCCACGCATTGGCAACCCGCGCAGATGGCGCCACATAACGCAGGGTTAAGGTGCAGGAAAGCGCAACAAACAAAACAGAAAGCACACCCAGAATAACCCCCATAAAGGGCCAATGCCACCCCAACACCAAGGTTGTAAGCACCAGCAGGCATGCTTCGGGTATCAGCATTAGAAGCAGTGTATCATCCAGCATATCCACAGCCCACATACCCCGCGTTAAACGCCGAACCGTGGAACCGGCAAACGTATTGGCATGCCATTCTGCGGAAAGCTTTTGTACATGCGCAAAAGCTTCTGAACCTATTTTCTGCATGACCTGAGTGGTTAGATGCGTGATGCCCAAATAAGCATATCGCTTTAACAACACATTCCCGAACCCACATGCCGCCATAGCGGCAAGCATCCATAGGGCATCATGCACTTTACCTGCCTGCGCAGCCGGAGCGGAAACATCCGTCACCAAACGTCCCGCAGCCAGAGGCATAAGCACATCGGCCACTGTAGCTGCCAGAATACTTCCGGCTGTTATGGTTAAGGGCAACGGAAAAGCCACCCAGCGCCGCACCACAAACTTCAGCACATCTACAAAAAGCGATGCCTTACGTCCGGATTTGACATGACTTTCTGAAGTTTGTGACATGATAAAAACCTGAAAAACAGAACCGATGCGCTGTGTATCCTGAGACATAAAGCCCTGCAAATCCGGAATACGCATCAGCATGGACGCCAGACGGGCAGACGCGTTACACTGCCTTATGGTTAAAAAATCCACCACTTCAGCGCCCGTAAATTCAGGCAAACCGACTGATAAACCGCGTGTGCAAAAACGCACAACAGCCAAAAAACAGGCTCCGGCAAATCAAAGCAGTGGACCTGCTGCTATTGCCCCACGGGATATGACACCTCAGGAAATATACAGTTTTCTGAAAGATCTTTCCCAAGCATGGCCAGATGCTAAAACGGAACTGCTTTACACCACACCTTTTACGCTTCTGGTAGCCGTAGTGCTTTCGGCTCAGGCAACAGATGCCTCCGTCAACCGCGTGACCCCCGCTTTGTTTAAGGCCGCCCCTACTCCAGCCGCCATGGTGGAATTGGGGGAAGAAGAAGTTGGTAAACTTATTCGCACCATTGGGCTATGGCGTAACAAGGCCAAAAATGTTGTCGAACTTTCCCGCCAACTGGTAGCAGATCATCAAGGGGAAGTGCCCGGTACGCGGGATGAGTTGGAAAAGCTGGCTGGTGTAGGCCGCAAAACAGCAAACGTTGTGCTAAATGTTGCGTTCCATAAACCTACCGTACCAGTGGATACGCATGTTTTCCGTTTGGCCAACAGATCTGGACTAGGGCGAGGCAAAACTGTGGAAGCTGTAGAAAAAGCTCTGGAAACCCGCATTCCACTGGAAATGATCCAGCCTTCTCACCACTGGATGATTCTTCAGGGAAGATACGTTTGCAAAGCCAGAAAACCTGAATGCTGGCGCTGCAATGCTAAAACTCCATGCCTGTTCCCAGATAAAACACCAGCACCACGTGTAAAAGCACCCAAACCCTTAGCCGGATAAAAAAGCCCTGATCCGCGCCTCGCTAACGCGGTGGCAAAAACCCTTAGAGCCAGCCAGCAAGTTCCTGACGCGCTAAATCCTCCAGCAAATCTATGCTGGCGGGCGTATCATTCAGGCACGGCACCAGCGTAAACTCCTGACCACCAGCTTGTATGAATTCTTCGTGCACTTCGTTGCCGATTTCATCCAATGTTTCCAAGCAATCCGCCATAAAACAGGGCGTTACCACAGCAATGCTGGTAATGCCTTTTTCCGGCAAACCAGCAATAAATGGTGCCGTATAAGGCTCCAGCCATTTGGTTGGGCCAAATCGGGATTGAAATGTCATAGGCAGGGTGGTTTCATCTCGCCCCAAAGCCTTGCGTAAGGCTGCAACAGTTCTTTCACATTCAGCCCGATAAGAATCCCCCTTGCGCACATATTCTTCTGGCAAACCATGAAAAGACGCCACAACCATCTGAAAAGGAATATCGGCTTCTGCCTCTGCCAAACGGACAGAATCTGCAATGGCTTTAATAAAAGCTGGCTGATCCGGAAATGATGGAAGGGTGCGTATGGCAGGTTGGTTACGCAAACGCATAAGCGCACGAAACACCTGATCATTGGCAGTTGCTGTTGTTGTGGCACTGTACTGCGGATAAAGCGGCATGCACAAAATGCGGTCACACCCTTTTTCAAGCAATTCCTGCACCGCTTCCGCAATGGAAGGCGCACCATAACGCATCCCCCACGCAACAGGCACGTTTTGTGCCGCAAACCGCTCGTTCAGCGCTTCAGCCTGATGGCGCGTATAAGTGCGTAAAGGGCTTTCATTTTTATGCGTGTTCCATATGCGCGCATAGGCCTTCCCGCTTCTACGTGGGCGCGTTGTAAGTACCACCCCCTGCAAGATAGGTTGCCAAAGCGCTGGAGGCCCTTCTATCACCCGACGATCGGATAGAAACTCGGAAAGATAACGGCGCACGGCCCGATATCCTGTATCATCCGGCGTACCCAGATTAACCAGAAGAATACCAACGCGCGGAGCGGTCTGTGCATGCTGTGGCTGAGGCGGGATATGATGAAAAACCATACTTATAGCTTCTTTTCTTTCAAACAGCTCAAACCTTTTTCAAAGCACTTCTGCATAATAGAAGGTAACGCTGTATCTTTCACACATTCCATGGGCACTAAAAAACCATCACTCACAGCCTGATTGGAAAAGTGTTTTATCTGGGCCACATACACATCCAGATATAAGGTAAAATGTGTAAACACATGCTTAACACGACCTGCTAACGTCCACTCCGCCGTAAATGGAGCTGCTTGCAGAATCTCTGTTTCGTTCCAGTTTTTTAATCGCCATTCGGTGCCAGGCAGTTCTGTCATGGCTGCCAAAAGCCCCTTCTCTGCTCGTTTACGCAGCAGAATTTGCCCTGCGGCATCTCGCGCAAGAAAAGCTGCGCCAAAACGTACAGGGCGCTCTGCCTTAGGCAGCTTACGTGGCAATTCGGCTGCAATACCCTGTTTATAGGCCGCACATTCGCCTTGCCATGGGCACAACCCACAGGCCGGTGCCCGCGGGGAGCAAAGAGAAGAACCTAAATCAAACAAAGCCTGAGCAAAGTCGGATGGCCGCTCCTGTGCTTCACGGTCCGCATTTAACGTTATGGCCAGTTGTGCCAACTTTTTACGGGCTGGCGGCAAGGGGTCCGTAATGGCAAATAAGCGTGCGGTTACACGCTCCACATTGCCATCCACAGGCACCACAGGCACACCAAAAGCAATGGCCGCCACCGCAGCCGCTGTATATGGGCCTATGCCTGGCAGGGCACGTAAACCCTGAACATCTTGCGGAAACCCACCCAGAGCCACCACGGCCTGCGCACAAGCATGCAGATTACGAGCGCGGGAATAATAACCCAGCCCGGCCCACACCGCCAAAACATCTTCCCTATCAGCACTTGCCAAGGCCTGCACTGTCGGAAACTTTTCTGTAAAGCGTAGATAATATGGAGCAACCGCTTTAACAGTGGTCTGCTGTAGCATGATCTCGCTCAGCCATACCCGATACGGATCTGGATGAGATTGGCCTACAACACGCCACGGCAAAGTGCGGCGGTGTCGGTCATACCAATGAAGCAATGCGTGGGCTGATGGATGTGTCACGGAGGCAGTTATGAAGAAGGAAGCCAACGGCGGCAAGGCTGTAACACCTAAAAGCCGCAGCACACGCCGTACCCCTCAAAAACCAGAAGCAGCACCTCCGCCGCGCGCCAGAAACCTACGCAGCCTTGCAGCACTTCTACCGGCTGTAACGGCACCGGCTTTTCGCCGTCGCTCTCCCACAGGCGCTATGTTAATGAGCCAGTGGCCAGATGTTGTGGGCCCGGCACATGCGGCGGTTACAAGCCCGCGCCGCCTATCTGCTGGCACTTTAACCATTGCGTGCGCTGGCCCCGTTGCCATGGAGCTTCAGCATTTGGGAGATACGTTGATTGCACGCATCAACACATGGTGTGGAGAACCTTTGGTAAACCGCTTGCGCTTTGTGCAAGACCCAACCGCGGGCATCCGCTCCCGTCCACAACGCCGAAAACCTCAAAAATCTGCAATAACCTGCACACTTCCTGAACTGGAAGAAGGCCCTTTACGGCAGGCCCTGGAAACTTTGGGAGCAGATATTTTGAAAAGTCAGAACAAAAAACGCCTGTAACACAAAGAAAAATCTGTCCAAGTATATTGTAATAAAAAAGTTATTTTACGCTTCTGTTCTTGAAATTGACATAATCTTATTGCCTTACAAAGCCCTGTTTTTCAAAAGCTGGGCAAGGCCAAAACCTCTTTCAGGCCTTTGTCTGACAATCAAACAATAAATACAGGATAAGCACAGGATCTGCGCCATGTTGCGTAAACCTAACACGACACCAAACATGACACACCAGAACACAAACATTCCCGCAGGGCATAAAACACGGGATAGCCTGTCCGACTTGCAGTTTCTGCAAGAATGGGTGGCTTCTCCAGCTTATTCCACTGCAAGCGTTTTACGGGCAGGACAGATCCGCCGAACCAACCCGGATTTGGTCCGTAAAGTGGCGGCACAAACACATAAAACGCCGTAAAATACCAGTTCTCCATTATTCGCATAAAATCAGGATTGCATCACACAGGCGCACAGCGCACCATAAGCGCCATGTCTTTGCGTATGGGTTGCTCTTTGCCTGTCTTATTGCGTCAGCAAAAACGGTTTTTAATGGCTTTTGCCAGCCTTGCCATGCTGGCAGGCTGTGCGAACCAGCCGCGCTCCAGTTATAATCCACCCGGCCCCGCCGTAGATAAATGGGGGCCTTATATTCAGGAAGCCTCCACCCGCTTTTCCATTCCTCAGGCATGGATCCGGGCCGTGATGCAGCAGGAATCTGGTGGTCACCAATATATGCATGGCCATCTGACACGTTCTGTGCACGGTGCCGTCGGGCTGATGCAGATTAAGCCAGACACTTACCGCGAACTGGCCAAGCGGTACCAGCTTGGCTCTGACCCCTATAATCCGCACGACAACATTATGGCGGGCAGTGGTTACATCCGCCAACTGTATGACAGATTTGGTTCTCCTGATTTTCTGGCCGCATATAGCTGCGGGCCACAATGCATGGAAAACCACCGCTCACGCCACACGGCCCTGCCCTCATATGCCAAAACTTATCTGGCGTCTGTTTCTCCGCACCTGAATGATCCGGTACCAAGCGCCATTACGCCAGCTAGCGCGATTGCCATTGCAGACACGCAAACCCCAACAGCCACCCCGGCTGTAACGGTTGCACCCGCTCAACAAGTTGCCAGCATTGCTTCACCGGGGATCGCGCCACCCATTACCGATGACATACAGCCACCAGCGCCTTCCGCCCCCGATACCAGTGCTATTCCGGTATCATCTTCTGCTGATACCCAGCCAGTAACAGACACGCCGCCAACTTATCAGGCCGCAAACACTGTGCCAGTTTCTGGGCCAGCAATGGTATGGCAGCAAAATACACCTTCTGGCGGCGCTATTATCCAAATTGGCGCCTTTTCCTCGCAGGAAAGAGCACAGCACGCCATTCAGATGGCACATCAATCCACCCCTGCCCTGGCCGGTGCGGAAGATCGCATAGACCGGATTGCCCTTAAAAGCAGCGGGCAATCTGTGTGGCGTTCACGCCTGGCGGGCCTACCATCCGCACAGACAGACACAATCTGCATGTCCTTGAAACAGCAGGGGTTAAACTGTGTTGCCGTGACACGCTGAGCTCTCTTTTATCCCTTCAGCATCAATAGCGTGTTCGTATGTAAGGCATGATTTTTCCTGCCTTGCCCGTGTTTTCAGTATGCGGTTGAACATCTCTCCCCAGCAAATGCTTGGCGGGACAGAACTGAAAGGATATGAGATAAGCAGAATACTCTCTTAACCCCGAAGCCAGACCTGAACATTTGCAAAGGCGACCGGGAAACACGGATACCCAGCGCTGAAGGAGCCGTACCGACACCATGCTTCGTCGTCTCATGCCCTGCCGTCCCGCCGCCAGCCATGCGCCTGCCGGGTTCCGCCGTACCAGCACCCTGCTTACCGCATGTGCGGGTATTGGCCTGTTAGCTGCGTGCTCTTCTGGTGATAGATCAGACAATGGTCTGACAGCACCGCGCAACCATCTGCTGGCCGAAGATCGCGGAGCATCTGGTGGTGATGCGGAACTTAAAGGGGGTGTAAACGCCTATCTGTGGCGCGCAACCCTTGATACCCTCTCTTTCCTGCCGGTTTCTACCGCAGATGCAGAAGGCGGTATTATCCTGACAGACTGGTACACCCCGCCTGCTGCCCATGATGAGCGCTTTAAGGTAACTGCCTTTATTCTGGACAAACGCCTGCGTTCCGATGCCCTGCGTCTGAGCGTGTTCCGCCAGATCAAGCAAGGAGAAGAATGGGTGGACACACCGCCTGCTCCCAATACTGCATCTGATATTGCAGCACGCATTCTCTCCCGCGCACGTAAGCTGCGGGCCGATAATGGCAACCGGGATAGCTAATTTTATCCCAGCGCCTTTTTCCACATTCCCTTTCATTAGGTCTCAGACACAGAATATTCATGTCCCAGTCTTCCAGCACGCCCACGCCCTATGATTTCAATACGGTTGAACCCAAATGGCAGAAAGCCTGGGCAGATGCCGATATTTTCACCGTTCCGGATGTCCCCCCAGCGAACAAACCCAAATACTATGTGTTGGAAATGTTCCCCTACCCATCTGGGCAGCTACATATGGGCCATGTGCGCAATTATGCACTGGGGGACGTGATTGCCCGCTATAAGCGGGCACGTGGTTTTTCTGTGCTGCACCCTATGGGGTGGGATGCATTTGGCCTACCTGCAGAAAACGCAGCGCGCGAACGTGGCGTACACCCCAAGGAATGGACGCTGAACAATATTGCCACCATGCGTGGCACATTGCAGCGTCTAGGCTTTTCTCTGAACTGGGATAGAGAAATTGCAACCTGCCTGCCGAACTATTACGGCAAACAGCAGAAGCTCTTTTTAGACTTTCTAAAAGGCGGCCTGGTTGAACGGCGCGAAAGCTGGGTCAACTGGGACCCGATCGATCAAACCGTTCTGGCAAATGAACAAGTTGTAGATGGCAAGGGCTGGCGTTCTGGTGCCCCCATTGAAAAAAAGCAGCTTTCACAGTGGTTCCTGAAAATCACAGATTTTGCCGAAGATCTGCTGAACGGCTTAAAAACGCTAGATCGCTGGCCAGAACGCGTGCGCACCATGCAGGAACGCTGGATTGGCCGGTCTGAAGGGGCAAAGCTGCGTTTCTCCCTGCATCAACCCCCGGCTGGGCTTGATGAAAATCTGAACGCAGTAGAAGTGTTCACCACCCGGCCAGACACGCTTTTTGGCATGTCCTTTCTGGCCATCGCCCCGGATCATCCTCTGGCGGCCTGGGCAGCCGAACAGAACCCACAGGCCGCAGAATTTGTGGCAGAATGCCGCCGGCTTGGCACATCTGTAGAAGCTGTGGAAACTGCTGAAAAACGCGGATTCGATACAGGCTTACGCGTCAACCATCCGTTTATGGATAAAAGCTTCCCGGTCTGGATCGCCAATTTTGTGCTGATGGATTACGGCACAGGCGCGCTGTTTGGCTGCCCGGCTGGTGACCAGCGCGATCTGGACTTCGCGCATAAATATAATCTGCCTGTCACACCTGTTGTTTTGCCTGCTGGCAAAGATCAGGCAGATTTTGCCATCACCACCACGGCCTATACAGGCGATGGCACCATGATTAACTCCGGGTTTCTGGATGGCCTTTCCACCGCAGAAGCTCGGAAAGAAGCCATTTCTCGGCTAGAAGGGCTGGGCATCGGGCAAGGTGTGGTGAATTGGCGCCTGCGTGATTGGGGCATTTCCCGCCAGCGTTATTGGGGCTGCCCTATCCCCATTATTCACTGTGCAGAGTGCGGCCCGGTTGCCGTGCCTGATGAGCAACTTCCTGTGGAGCTGCCGGATGATGTCTCTTTCGACAAACCCGGCAACCCGTTGGACCATCACCCCACATGGAAGCACACCACCTGCCCGAAATGCGGCAAACCAGCCACCCGCGAAACAGACACGTTTGATACGTTTGTAGATAGCTCGTGGTATTTTGCCCGCTTTACAGCACCGCACGCGCCCACCCCAACGGTAAGAGCTGCGGCCGATGGCTGGCTGCCTGTTGATCAGTATATCGGCGGGATTGAGCACGCTATTTTGCATTTGCTGTATGCGCGCTTCTTTACCCGTGCCATGCACCGCACAGGCCACCTGGATGTGGATGAACCCTTTGCCGGATTGTTCACGCAAGGCATGGTAAGCCATGAAAGCTATAAGGATTCATCAGGCAACTGGCTGTACCCAGAAGAAGTAGAGCGCACAGCCCAAGGCTGTGTGAAACGCGGCACCACCGAACCCGTAACCGTTGGTCGTGTGGAAAAAATGTCCAAATCCAAGCGGAATACGGTTGCGCCTGTTGCAATTATTGAACGCTTTGGCGCCGATACCGCCCGCTGGTTTGTGCTGTCTGACAGCCCGCCTGAACGAGACATGGAATGGACAGAAGCCGGTGTAGCCGGTGCGGCCCGCTTTAACCAGCGCTTGTTCCGCACCATTCGCACAGTTGCACAGGATATTCCTGCCACAACAGAATGCCCAACAGACATCGATCGTCAGGCGGATACGCTACGCCGCACCACACACCGCACCATTGCTGCCGTAACGGAAGCTCTGGAAGGTTTTGCCATTAACGTGGCTGTGGCGCGTATTCATGAACTGACATCTGCTCTGGCAGAAGCTGAAAAGTCTGCAACTGTTTCCGGCATGGCATTTGCACGCCGTGAAGCTGCACAGACACTGTGCCTCCTTTGCGCCCCCATGATGCCGCATCTGGCTGAAGAAATGTTTGCTCTGATTATGCCATCTGCTGGTTTGGCTGCACAGCAATCTTGGCCAGAAGCGGAACCAGATCTGCTTACAGCAACGCATATTACCATTGCTGTGCAGATTATGGGTAAACTGCGCGGCACGATTGAAGCGCAACCGGATGAAGATGCCGCAGATGTTGTTGCCCGCGCAGAAGCCGAGCCCAACGTGGCACGACTTCTGGAAGGCAAACGCATTGTTAAACGCGTTCATGTTCCCAACCGTATTGTTAACTTTGTAACGGCAGGCTGATGCTTCATTCCCGCTTTTTCCTACGTTCCGCGCGTCTTGCTCTGGCAATCACGCCTCTGGTTGCGTTGCCAGTTGTGCTGAGCGGTTGTGGCTTTCAGCCTCTGTATGGAGAAAGCGGGAAGAACAACGTAGATGTGAATACAGAACTCAAAGACATTTACGTTGCCAACATACCAGAACGCACTGGCCAGCAGTTGCGGCTGGCCTTGCAGCAGCAAATGTCTGCGGATGGGCCAGAAGACCCCCATAAATACACACTTATTGTGATGCCGTCCTTCAATGCAGAAGCGATCGACATTCACTCAGACAACACATCTGGGCGCACCCGCATTACAGGGCATGCCCACTGGCAATTACTTACCGTAGCGCAAAACCCCACGCTGCTGGCGCAGGGTGATACCACCACAATGGATGGTTACACCAACACATACGAACAGTATTTCGCCCAGACATTGAACAACGAAACAGCTATGGGGCGCGTAGCCCAAACCCTTGGTGAACAAATTACCCAACAGGTTTCTACGTGGTTCCGCACTCAGGCTGCTCCGGCAGTCTCGCGGGATCAAGGGCCGAAAGCCTTTTATCCTATTCCTACAGCCATGCCAGAATCAGACAAAGAAGTGCCTATGGAACAGGAAGGTGCTGATGCAATTCCAGATATGGCTACTGGGCGTGGTGGGCCGAGCCAGTATTAAGGCGACTTTTATTTCATGAAGATAGACGCCCGCAACCTATCCCGCGTTCTGGCTGATCCTGGAGCATGGCGTATTCTTCTTCTACATGGTGAAGATACAGGGCTTATTAAAGAACGCGCTCAGAACGCTGTTATCAAAATAGCTGGATCAGCAGATGATCCATTCCGGGTTGCGGTGCTTGATCGTGAAACGCATGACAAACTGATGGAAGAGGCTACGGCACTTTCTCTTATGGGTGGGCGCCGCGTGGTGCGTGTGCGTGATGCATCCGACACCGTAATCAAACCATTAGAAGCCTTTCTGGCTCAAAGCAGCGATACTCTTATTATCCTAGAAGCTCCGGGCCTTTCATCGCGCTCCAAGCTACGTAACTTTCTGGAAAAACACGCCAACTGCGCCAGTATTGGCTGTTATCCTGAAGAAGGTCGCAATCTCGAATCCTCCATTACGCACATGCTGACAGAACATAAGGTACGCATTGATTCTGATGCCTTGCATTGGCTGACTAGTCGGCTTGGTGCAGACCGTGCCGCAGCGCGTAGTGAAATAGAAAAATTGTGCTTGTATGCCGGTGATTCTGGCAGCCTGACGCTAGATGATGTTCGAGCAAGCATAGGAGATGCCGGTAGCGTTTCCTTGGAAGATGCTGCCTTTGCGGCCACAGAAGGCAATCGTATTGCCGCAGATACGGCCCTAGAAAGAGCATTAGCTGAAGATACAAGCCCCATTGCCATTGCGAGATCTTTTCTGGGGCATCTGCATAGGCTCCGCCGTGTAAGAGCAGCTATGGCCGCAGGGGTTAGTCGGAGTGATGCGGTTAAAGCGCTACGTCCCCCGGTTTTTTTTAAACGCACAGCAAGTTTTAACAAAGCATTAGAGTTGTGGTCTCTCCCGGCTCTTACCAAAGCTGTGGAAGAAACACAGGCACTGGAATATGCCTGCAAACAAACAGGCAGCCCCGATGCGCTGCTGTGCCGACGGTACGTTTCCACTTTAACTGCACGGGCAGCCATGCAGGCGAGACGGTAGACCTGTTCGTTTTATCACTTGTTCGTATCAACCTCTTTCAGTATACGAAAAGCGTGTGTCCGCGTAGCTCAGCAGGATAGAGCACAGGATTCCTATTTAATTGGGCACTATAATTGGAAACATTATAGTGAATCTGCTCAAAGTCGGGGAACGCTTAATCTGGGAAACAGATTGTGCCAATCCCGAGCCAAGCCTTGTACTTTAATACAGAACAAGGAAGGTGTAGAGACTGGACGGGCGGTGCCTAAGAACCTGAAATTTTAGGTTTATGGCAAAGGGACAGTCCAGACCACGAACGTTGCATGGTATCATGCAACGGCAGTGAAAACTGAAGTGGTATGAATCCTGGGGCCGTGGGTTCGAATCCCGCCGCGGACACCATTATGTATTATTCTAGTGATTTAGACGCCTGTTGAGGCGAGTCATATATGCAGCACCCCGCCAAG
>NZ_VHON01000083.1:0-30711 GCF_008690365.1 Acetobacter sp. DmW_136 | reverse complement strand
TCCTAAACCCGCCAAGACTACTCCGTCTCGGTGAAGCAGCTTCTACACCCCACCATAATATAACGTCAATCCCTAAAATCAGAAAAAATTATTACCGGATTGTCATGTTGGGGTTGGAAGCGAGTTATAGATATTCGCGTAGGAACGGGCCGGTGCGGCTTTCTGGATTTTTGGCAATATCTGCAGGTGTACCTCTGGCAACAATTTGCCCCCCTTCATCTCCTGCGCCTGGCCCCATATCCAGCATCCAGTCACTTTGAGCAGCAAGACGCATATCATGCTCAGCCAGCACTACCGTATGGCCTTGTGCAACAAGCTGTCGAAGCTGCCGGATAAGCCGATCTACATCTGCCGGATGCAATCCCGTTGTGGGTTCATCCAGCACATATAATATATGCCCAGCCCGCTTTTTCTGAAGCTCTGTCGCCAGTTTGATACGTTGCGCCTCTCCACCGGAAAGCGTTGTGGCAGGCTGGCCTAAACGTAAATAACCCAAGCCACCTTGCCGCAAGGTATCAAATCCATGAGCAATATTGGGGCTGTCTGCAAAAAACTCATGTGCTTCATCAACGCTCATATTGAGCACATCAGCGATATTGCGCCCCTTAAGGGTAATAGCCAGCACTTCCGGCTTGTAGCGTGCGCCATGACATTCCGGGCACGGGGCATACACACTAGGAAGGAACAGGAGTTCTACTTCAATAGAACCCACGCCCTCGCAACGCGAGCAGCGGCCTTTTGCCACATTAAATGAAAACCACCCGGCATCCATTTTTTGCTGCTTGGCCTGTGGCACAGCGGCAAAAGCCTGCCGTATCTGATCAAACAGGCCCGTATAAGTTGCAAGATTAGAGCGAGGTGTGCGCCCAATGGGCTTTTGATCTACCACCACAAGGCGCCGAATATTTTGTAACCCGCTGACCACCTGCCCTTCTGGTTCAGCACTTTCCGCCACTTCTGGAATATCGTTTTCACCGGCTTCAGGCTGCTCAACGGGTTCTTTCTGCCCAAGTGCCTTGGAAACGATGCCGACCAATGCCTGACCGGCTAAACTGGATTTTCCGGAGCCAGAAATACCCGTCACTACCGTCATCACACCTAAGGGCAACTCTAGCGTGACATTGTGTAAATTGTTCCAATTGATACTCTTCAGGCAAAGCCACCCTTCAGGCTTGAGCGGAACCATCTGCCCGTGCTTGATCTCATTAAATATATAAGGCCGCGTGCGGGAGCGAGAAACAGACCTCAGTCCTTCTAATGAGCCACTATACAGGATTTCCCCACCTTTTTCGCCTGCATCTGGCCCTACATCTACCAGCCATTCTGCATGCCGAATAACTTGGCAGTTATGCTCAACCACCAAGAGCGAATTCCCTGCATTCAACAATCCATGCAGTGCCTTAAGAAGGGCCTGTGTATCGCATGGGTGCAAACCAGAGCTTGGTTCATCCAGCACATACAGCACACCAAACAAATTAGAACGGATTTGAGTGCCCAAACGCAGACGTTGATATTCACCGGGGGAAAGTGTTTGCACGCCCCGGCTTAACTGAAGGTAGCCAAGCCCCAATTCCAATAAAGTTTGCAAGCGTTCTATCAGCGCTTCCACAATACCATAAGCGGCCAGCCCCGTCGCATCGGTCTGCTTTTTGAGTTGCTGGCTTTGTTCGCGCAAAATGGCCGTAATTTTCTTGAGCGGTAAAGATGAAAGCTCGGCAATATTGCGTCCTGCAAATAACACCTGAAGCGCTTCAACTTTAAGCTTCTGACCATGACACTCTGGGCACACGCTGCTAACCATGAACGATGCAGCCCGCGCCCGCATTTTAGCGCTTTGCGATTTGGTGAATGTGTTCAGCACATATTGGCGTGCACCGGTGAAGGTGCCGTTATAATCTGCGGGAACACCGTGCTTGATAGCTTCCAGCACTTGCGCATGCGTGCGACCGGGGTAAACGGGTTCTGTTGGGGTTTCTTTTGTGTAAAGGATCCAGTCCCGCGTGGCTTTGGGAAGATCTTTCCACGGAATATCTACATTCACACCACGCGTGATCAGAATATCCCGCAAATTTTGGCCCTGCCATGCAGTCGGCCATGCCGCAACGGCCCTTTGCCTGATACTGAGCGTATCATCCGGAACCAATGTTTTGTCTGTTACATCGTAAATACGCCCTAGCCCATGGCAGCGTGGACATGCCCCCATTGGCGTGTTCGACGAGAAATCTTCTGCCTCCAAACGGCTCATGCCAGCAGGATACGTGCCAGCCCGCGAATACAGCATGCGCAAGAGGTTTGAGAGTGTAGTTAGGCTGCCAACAGAAGATCGGCTGCTACTGCCTCCGCGCTGCTGTTGCAATGCTACGGCTGGGGGCAGGCCTTCTATGGCATCCACAACCGGCACTGGCATTTGATTAAACAGCCGACGTGCGTAAGGAGAAACAGATTCCAGATACCGACGCTGGGCTTCTGCATAAATTGTGCCAAATGCCAGCGAGGATTTGCCTGACCCTGAAACGCCGGTCATTACAACAAATTTATCGCGCGGCACAGAAACAGAAACGTTTTTCAGATTGTGTTCACGTGCCCCGCGGACGCAAATCATATCGGCTGGGCTGCTGGCAGAAGACTGTGTTTTCATGGGGACATTATACGCCCCCTATTTCTGCCCTGTGGTATGGAAAAAAGAATAGGTGCCCTGCATATAGCGTTTTCTGGCGTTTAACGCGGCCAATCGGGCACTATATTAAAGCTTAAAGCGTATCCTCTGTTGGCCCATCAGAAAGCGCACCTTCCCATTTAGCCGAGATTGCAGCGGCATACCCATTGCCCAGCACGTTGGTTGCTGTGCGCATCATATCCAGAAAATGATCAATACCCAGAATGAGCGCAATACCTGCTTCCGGCAGACCAAACTGAGGCAGCACAGCCACAAGCGTAACAAGCGAGGCACGCGGTACGCCCGCAATACCCTTACTGCTTAGCATCATCACCAACAGCATCAGAAACTGCTGAGACCACGGCATATGGATGCCATAAGCCTGTGCAATAAAAATGGCCCCGAAAGACTGAAACAGAATGGAGCCATCCATATTGAAGCTGTACCCTAGCGGCAGCACAAAACCGCTGATCCGAGTAGGTACACCAAAATTTTCCAGCTTTTCAAGCAGCAGCGGATAAACAGATTCACTACTGGCCGTGGCAAAACCTAACAGCACAGGTTGCACAAGCTCGCTCACCAGCCTTTTAATGCTGCGCCCCAGAACCAGAAAAGCAATAAAGGTAAGAACGCCCCACTGCACAAAAATCGTGCCATAAAATTCTGCTAAAAACCGTCCAAAATGCAGCAACATGCCAGCGCCACTTTGCGCTACAGTGCCCATAATGGAGCCAAATACGGCTAGTGGCGCCAGCACCATCACCATGTCTGTCATACGCAGCATGATATGCGCCAGCTCTTCGGTCCATTTCAGCATGGTTTCACCGGCCTTGCCCGCTGCGGGCAAGGCCACACCAAACAGAACCGAGAATACCACGATCTGAAGAATATCATTGCGCGCCATGGCATCCATGACACTGGTTGGCACCACATGCAGTAAAAATTCAACAGGCTGAAAAGGATGCTTTAAGGATGAAATATCAGACGGCAGAGGCGCAGAAAACCCATGACCTGGCTGCAAAATATTGGCTGCAAACAAGCCAATAAGCAGCGAAATAAAGGACATGGTGATAAACCACAGCAAAACGCGCCCACCCACGCGCACCACCAAGGTATCGTCCCCCAGCTTGCCGATACCGCTTACCAATGTTGCAAATACCAACGGCGCAATAATCATGCGTATAAGCCGCAGGAAAAACCCTGTTAACAAGGTTGCCACCTGATGCGCAGCCGAAATATAGGCCGGAAACAGATCATGCACCGCAAGCCCGCACAGAATGCCAAGCACAAGGGCAATCAGGATAGCGTAGGTGCGCCGTTTGGTATTAGTAGGTGAAGCAACCTCTGCCATCTGTCATTCTTCTCCCTCTGGAGCATGAAACTTGTCAAAAAGAAGGCTCATATAGGGAAGAAGACGCAAGAGGTCAAAGCTGTAAGAATAAGCAAAATTATTTCTTATCCGTATCCTTTATTTAACAATATAAATGATTACCTGTCCGTTTTTTGGTAAATTCCTGATACAGACTATTCAGGTTTCAAAAGCCATACGCTCTCGGTAGCTGGCACACCGCCTTTTAGACCTCCTGCTACCGAAGTATTATCCAAACACGTTATGGCATAATCTGCTCCATAATACCGCTGAATATCTTGCTGGGTTACACTGAACGGTGGCCCCGCTATACAAGACTGATCATAACCTAAAGTAATAAGAAGTTGCTCTACCTTGCCCGAAATATCTATCAGATGCTCTGCATAAGTTATACGCATGGCGGGCGGCAAGGCCACCAAAGCGGCCCGATCGTAAATTGCCTGCACGCAACCGAGTAATGCACGAGAGAGCGCGAAAATATCACCCACAAATATGCTTAGGTTTTCAGCCTTAAAGCACAGCATATTGGAGGCCACTTGAGATATTTGTGGCGTTATACCAAGTTCAGAAAAAAGCTGTTCTACCGCAATCTGGCTAAGCTCTACTCCAACCACCTTCATGCCACGTTGTAGGAGCCAATGAATATCCAGCGTTTTGCCACATAATGGCACAAAAATACGTGCGCCCTCCTTAAGCTCCAGAACAGGGAAATATTTGACCAAAAGCGGATTAACAGCGGAAAGATGAAAGCCAATTTGGTTTTTCTGCCATTTCATGTCCCAGAATTGTGCATCCATTTTGGCCTCTTTCTACTATAAAATCATTTATGATAGGTTTTATGCTTAGTGCGTAAACAGCAAAGCGAACACCCTGTTTTTGCAGGATATTCGATCCTACACTCTGTATCAGAAAGTTGTCTCTTATGCGTAAACTTTATGTTTATGATCATTGCCCATTCTGCATTAAAGCCAGAATGATTTTTGGCCTCAAAAACATTCCTGTCGAGATTGTTGTTCTTCAAAATGATGATGAAGCAACACCCATAGGCATGATCGGCCAGAAAATGCTGCCCATTCTGGAAGAAAACGGGCACTATCTGGGGGAAAGTCTGGATATTATTGCGCAGATAGACCGGGAAGGAACACCTCTCCTTACAGTTCCTTCCCGGCCAGAAGTTTCTGATTGGATCAGCCGCTCCAGTTCGCTGCTGTATAGGCAGTTTTTGCCTCGCGCCGCAGCGGCCCCTTTCGCGGAGTTTTCCACCACATCTGGACGAGCATACTTTATTCGCAAAAAAGAGGCTTCAACCGGCCCATTCTGCACGATTTTTAATGAAGGCCCAGAGGCCCTTCTCCCGTTAAATGCATTGTTAGAAGATTTGGCCCCTCTCCTGCCTGAACCATCCGCTCTTCAGGGGGCGCTTTCTTATGATGATATTCATCTGTTTGCGCATCTGCACAGTTTTTCCATTATCAAAGGGCTTACCTATCCCGCTGCAGTAGAGAACTATAGGCAGGCTCTTTCCAAGCGTTCGGGCATTGCCTTGCTGGATGCTATAGCCGTCTGATTATAAAAAACTTTTCCTGTGTTACATTTTGTGAGAATTCATAATCATAAACACAGGAAAGGTTTGTATATAAATAAAAATGAAAAATAATACATGAGTATTTGTTTTATAAATTTATGATTTTAAAAAGTAATTTTTCAATTATTATAAAATTATATATTTATTTTCACATTTTATAATTACGCCATAATAATATATTGCAAAAATTTTCCGTTGAAAATTTTATCAGAAAATATTATCAAGGCAATGTTATGACAACTGGCATAAGGAGAGGCCTTTTCTTTAGAATTGTAATTCTTCCCTAACATCAAATGGTTTCGTTTTCTTGTGGTCTTTAGATGGGTGCCTGTTTTATATTATTGCAATAATATAAAACCATAATCTGTTTACTCTCAGATTTTTCCTTTTCTCCCATCTGGCAAGCAGATACATCCAGCTATCGCATAGTGCCGCAGACCCGCTGCGCTTTTTTCCCTCAGACACATGTCCTGAGGCTTTTATGGTTAGAAGCCCCTATTGGCTCTTACCATTCAGGCGCGGACTTCCCTCCGAACCGTATTTTTCCACAAGATTCCGGAGTGAACGGCCATTTGGCATCACCCGGAGAATTGCAGTCAGCCAGCATATTCCGCACTTCGGTGGAATATCCCGTCAAAATGACGGTTGCCTGTGTAAAGAGGAGTATCTCCCCTTGAAACAGACAGACTCCCTGTCGCCTCCGCCTGCATCTTTTGCAGATCGTCTTGGAATTCCCGCGCCCCTGTTCTGGGGCTTTGTGGGGCTTCTGTTCTTCATGATCGGTGATGGTGTAGAAGCCGGTTACCTTGCCCCTTATCTGGAAGGGCATGGTACATCAGCCGGTAATACCGCACTTTTGTTCACTATTTACGGCGTTACTGTTTCTATCTCCGCATGGCTATCTGGCCCACTGTCTGATCTATGGGGCCCCAAGCGGGTAATGTGGATTGGCTTGGCGATCTGGGCCGTTTTTGAAGTTATCTTTCTGGCCTGTGGTATTGCCGTTAACAGCTATCCCATTATGCTGCTGGCCTATTCCCTGCGTGGTTTAGGGTATCCGCTGTTCACCTACGGCTTTCTGGTCTGGATTGCTGCTGCCACGCCGCCGCGCCAGCTTGGTTCTGCAGCAGGCTGGTTCTGGTTTGCCTTTTCTGGTGGTCTGCCTACCTTGGGCTCTCTGTTCGCCAGCTTTGCCATCCCCGTTATCGGAGAAATGGCCACTTTCTGGTCTTCCCTGGGGATGGTTGTTTTTGGTGGCTTGCTGGCTCTGCTGCTTACGCGTGAACCCACAGGCTCTCAGCGTCTGGCAGCCCCTGGCACTCCAGCCAAGGAAATCTTCTTCAGCTCTATCAGTATTCTATGGCGTGAACCCAAAACGTTTGTGGCCATGGTGGTACGCACAATCAACACATCATCCGAATATGCGTTTCTGGTGATTATGCCGACCTTCTTTACCAAGGTTATTGGCTTTACGCTTTCTCAGTGGTTGCAGTTGCTGTCCATCGTGTTCCTGTCCAATATTCTGGTAAACCTGTTTTCCGGCATTTCAGCAGACAAATTCGGCCATCGCGAAGTTGTGGCTTTTGGTGGCGGCATTGGGGCAGCCATTATGGTGCCTGCTTTCTATTATGTGCCGCAGATGTTTCCCGGCAACTTTATGATTGCTGCTATTGTAGGCGCTTTGTATGGCGCTTCCTTAGCTGCTTTTGTGCCTCTGTCCGGTTTGGTGCCCCAGATTTGCCCGAAGGAAAAAGCTGCGGCTCTTTCAGCTCTTGGGCTGGGCGCTGGCGCCAGCACATGGGTTGGCCCGGCCATTGTAACGTGGTTTGAATCCTGGCACGGCGTTGAAGGTATTATCTGGATTTTCTCTGGTCTGTATGTTGCCTCTGCCCTGATGACCATGTGCCTGACCATTTCGCCCGAAGCACGTCGTTACCTGAAAAAAATCTCCGAACGGGAGAAACAGAAGCGCGCAGCCGCAGCCGCTGCCCGTGGTGATATTGCTGAAGAACTTTCCCTCAGCAAACAATCCTGAATCCGCTCTGCTTTATATGCAAAGCTGGCAAAAGGCCCCATCCAGAAGTGGATGGGGCTTTTTTTTATGTTCTGCAACACGCAGATGAATTACATCATGCCGCATGGCACCCAACACTCATCCCCTCCGGCGAGGCTGGACAACAGGTAGCTGCGCAACAGCCGCCGCAAAGGCAGCGTGGCTGATCCTAAACGGCCATTCGGCCCCGGCCTGCGTAAATATCACCCTTCCCTCCGGCCAACATGTTGGTTTCGCCATTGCCCGTACCGGTGGCACGCTAGAGGCACCTTTTGCTGAAGTTATTAAAGATGCGGGGGATGATCCCGATATCACGCATGGAGCGCTTATCCGTGCAACCGTCAAAGCTTTGCCTGCTGGTTGCGGCATCGTATTTCAAGCGGGCCCCGGTGTAGGCACTGTCACCCGCCCCGGCTTGCCGCTAGCGGTGGGAGAGCCAGCCATAAATCCAACACCTCGGGCCATGATCCGTGCAGCTTTAACCGAAGCAAATGCCGGTATCTGCCCAGATGCAGAGGTGAGTATCAGTGTAGAAAATGGAGAAAAACTGGCTGAACGTACGTTAAATAGTCGGCTAGGCATTTTGGGTGGTTTGTCCATTCTGGGCACAACCGGCATTGTAGTGCCTTTTTCATGCTCGGCATGGATTGAAAGCATCCATCGAGGAGTGGATGTTGCGCGCGCTGAAGGCTTGACGCATTTGGCAGGAAGCACCGGAAATGTTTCTGAAAAAGGCGTGCAGAAATTCTATAATCTGCCCAACAGTGCGCTTATTGAAATGGGGGATTTTGCTGGTGGCCTGTTAAAATACCTTCGCAAACATCCTGTGCCACACCTTACGATCTCTGGCGGTATCGCCAAAATGACCAAGCTTGGCCAAGGCTTTATGGACCTGCATTCTAAACGAGGCCCAGCAGACATGCGCCAGTTGGCTGCGCTTGTTCTCGCACATAACGGAAAACCCGATATAGCAGACACTATTGCGCGCAGCCCCACAGTAGCAGAGGCCTTTTTGCACGCAAGTCAGCAGGGTTTTCCGCTAGGCAACCTCATTGCCCGCTCGGCCTTGCAAACCGTTAAGGACGTTCTACACCCCGCCCCCATACAAGCCGATGTGCTGGTGTTTGACCGTGCAGGCAATCTGGTTGGGCAAGCCTGAAAGCTTAATCTTGCCCGCGAAAACGCCGCCGATAATCAGGGTTATACAAAGCGCTTTCCCTAAAATCTTTATCCCCCAATACCCGGCCCACTATCACCAGTGCGGTGCGTTCTATGGGGTTTTCTTTTAATTTATTTGCAATGTTAGCGAGTGTTCCGCGTAGCACAAGCTGATCTGGCCATGTCGCTCGGCCCACAATGGCTACCGGACAATCCGCCCCATAAAAGGGTGTCAGCTCTTCTACAATTCTATCCAGCGCATGCACTGCCAGATGAATAGCCAATGTAGCCCCTGTAGCGCCAAACGCTGCCAGCGTTTCTTTTTCTGGCATAGCGGAAGCACGCCCGTTTACACGCGTAAGCACCACACTTTGGGCAACGCCTGGTATGGTTAATTCCTGCCCTAATATGGAAGCCGCTGCCGCAAAGGCTGGTACGCCCGGTGTCATGCTCCACGGAATACCGTGCTTGTCCAAGCGGCGGATTTGCTCTGCCACAGCGCTATACACAGACAGATCACCTGAATGCAGGCGTGCCACATCCTGCCCTTGCTGATGGGCTTTTACGTATTCGGCTTCAATCTCGTCCAATGTCATGGGGGCTGTATCAACCTTACGCGCATCAGGCGGGCAGAATTGCAGCATTTCCGGCGGCACAATAGATCCTGCATACAAACATACTGGACAGGATGCCAAAATATCCCTTCCGCGTATGGTAAGCAGATCAGCTGCTCCGGGGCCTGCCCCTATAAAATGCACGGTCATTCAAATATCTCCTTCTGCCACGGCGCATGTCACACCACTCATGCTGCAACGCGGTACAATAAGTTTGCCCTGTGGGCCAGCCGCAACCAATGCACAGGCTTCAGATACCGAGGCTACGCCAGTATGCTGCATGCTACGGGCTGATACTGTCTGGCATTGCGCATTCATCTGCTGCATGACGGCAAGCTCTACCCAGATAATTCGGATATCCAGCCATTTTGCTGCCTGTAACGGCAGATTTTCTGTATGTCGAAATGCAGGCACAGCAAGAGCTGACAACTCTTTACCAAACCGCTGCGCCAAGGCGAGTTCAATACACGCCTGAGCCTGTGCTAAGGTAGCCCTGCTGTTCCAGCCCATACCTAGAAATATCATGCGGTGCCGGGCTTTTGTGCAATCCATTGCGTTACCGGCATGGCAGGGCGGAAACCGTGCAGAGAACCTATCTTCTCTAACCGAGACACAGAGATACGCGTAAGCGTTCCACCCCACTCCTGCATAGCGCGTAGCAAGCGCGCTTCTGTTTCGGCCACCACGGCATTCACGACAATACGACCACCGGGTTTAAGAGCCTGCCATGCAGTTTCCAACACACCAGCGCGGCTTGCGCCTCCGCCAATAAAAATAGCATCAGGCTTTGGCAAATCTTCCATGCCTTCTGGCGCACGGGCTTGCCTTATATCTAACCCCGGCACACCAAGAGCCACAGCATTGCGTGCAATGCGTGCAACCCGCTCTGGCTGCGCTTCAACACACACAGCGCGGCAGGAGGGAGATGCCAACATCCACTCAATACTGATGGAACCAGCTCCCCCCCCAATATCCCACAACAACTCCCCTGCCCGAGGCGCTAGGGATGACAGTGTAACAGCGCGAATTTCCCTCTTTGTAAGCTGGCCATCATGTTCGAAGCACGTATCGGGCAACCCATTGGCAAGGGGCAATGTGTGCGGAGCGCTTTGGGCATCTATTTCCAACCCGATCAGATTAAGCCGTTGTATCTTATCCGGCGCACCTTTGCTGGCGTAAAAACTGTGCATGGCTTCATGTGGGCCACCCAGCCGCTCCAGCACATGGCAGCGCGTTGCCCCTAACCCTTTATTACTAAGCCAGTTGGCCAAAACACGCGGCGTATTTTCATCAGCAGACAGTACAATCACACGGCCAGATGGCTGCAAAGCTGGATAAAGCTGCTCTATGGGGCGGCCACATAAAGAAATCACCCGGCAATCCTGCTCTGCCCACCCAAGCCGACTACATGCCAAAGCCACAGAAGATGGAGCTGGTAAGCACAGCATTTCCTGTGGTGGGATAGAACGCGCAAGTGTATTACCCACGCCAAAAAAGAATGGATTACCAGAGGCCAACACTACAGTTGGCGCACCTTTTCGGGCAAGAATAGCATCTATTCCGCGTTCAAAGGGTGTGGGCCAAGCAAGTGTTTTCCCCTGCACTAATGAAGCCGCCAGTTCCAAATGGCGAGCCCCTCCGACCACAAAAACCGCTTGTGTAAGAATGGAACGCGCAACAGGAGAAAGACCTTCCACACCATCTTCCCCAATCCCGATCAGGGTGAGCCACGGGGGGGGTGGCGCATGTTGGGGTTGCTCGGTCATTTATCCATTCCTTTTTTGGCACACACTTGCACGCTAATGGGCTGAGCTTTTACAACAGTTTTATTTTTTATGCTGTAAAGCTTGCTCGTATGCCTTCATCTTCCAATAATTTTCGCGTTCTTGTTCTCGGCGGCACCACAGAAGCTTCTGCCTTGTGCCGTGATCTGGAGCAGACCCCCTCCATCAGTACCACGCTTTCCCTTGCCGGAGTAACCAAACAGCCGCATTTACCTACGCTATCCGTGCGGATTGGTGGCTTTGGAGGCGTTGATGGATTAAGCACATGGCTTAAAACACATGGCATCAGCGCGCTCATAGATGCCACCCACCCTTTTGCTGCCACTATGAGCCAACACGCCGCCACAGCCTGCGGCACTACGCAAACGCCACTGTTACGTCTTGAACGTCCTGATTGGCAGGAAATGCCAGGCGATAGATGGTTCCATGCGGCTAATCTGAAAGAAGCCGCCAGCCTGTTAGCCAATTCCCCAAAATGGAGAACAGCACCACAGCGCATTTTTTTAACAACAGGCCGTAAGGAATTAGCGCCGTTTAAAATTGCGCCCCAACATCATTACCTCATTCGCTCTATTGATGCGCCCGATCCTGCCTCCTTACCTCCAAATGCAACCATTCTGCTGGATCGCGGGCCTTTTGATGTGAACAGTGAAGCCAAGCTGATGCAGGATTACGGCATCACACTTCTGGTTTCCAAAAACTCTGGGGGCAGTGCTACATACCCCAAACTGGAAGCTGCGCGCCTGTTGCGTATTCCCGTCCTGATGATTGACCGCCCAGTGGCCTGCCCTCATATCCCTACAGTAGAAACTGCCCAACAAGCCATGGCATGGTTACAGGCGCATCAAGCTGCATCAACCCGCCGTAAAGTATAGAACCACGGTTCACCATTGGGCCGATCCACCAAACGGCTGGCTTTACAACCTATCAGCACCAATGTGCTCATATCGGCCCATTCCGCATTGGCATCCTGCAGGGTGGAAAGCCGCACAGCTTCATCAGGTCGCCCAATGGCGCGCGCGAAAGCAACGGGAATAGTGGCTGGCAACACACCGCGCAAATGCTCCAATGCCTCACCCAACTGCCACGGGCGGGCATGAGACCGAGGATTATACAGCGCAATCACAAATCCAGCCTGCGCAGCCAACTGCAACCGTTCCAGCACGACATCCCAAGGCTTGAGGTTATCTGAAAGGGACATCACACAAAAATCCCCACCCAACGGGGCACCCAGCCGCGCAGCCGCAGCCAGAACAGCACTTAAGCCGGGAACAACGCTAATATCCAGCGCACGCCATTTATCTGGCCCTTGCTCCAATGCTTCAAACACAGCGCTGGCCATGCCAAATACGCCTGCATCTCCACCAGAAACAACTGCCACATGTCGCCCTTGCTCTGCCATTTCCAACGCATGACGAGCACGATCAAGTTCTACCCTATTGTCTGAGGCATGACGAACAACGTGCGAAGGGGCTTCTACCCGATTTACATACGGGCCATAGCCAACCAGATCTGTTGCTTGAGCTAAGGCCTGATCTGCCTGTGGCGTACGCTGGAGGCTATTACCTGGCCCTAACCCTATAATGGTAACGCTACCCTTCATCTCACACCTTTCCGACCCGGCAGCAGAACCAGCGAGAAATAAGGCACGTTATCTGCCTGCTCTTGCAAGGCACACATACGAGTATTTTCCTGCGTGCCGCGTTCAACATATACGGCATCTGCCAAACGCCCCGCTTTTTCCAGCGCCCGCTTGACCTGTGGCATATTACGGCCTGTTTTCATGATAACTGCGGCATCTGCCTGTTCCAGCCAGTTGGTCAGCTTTTCTTCTGGCAATGTGGCAGGGAGAACGCACAACACATCATCTCCGTGCGTTATGGGCAGATGTGCCTGTGTCCAGCAGCCATTCATGGCCATAATGCCGGGTACAATTTCGGTTTCAAAACCGGCTTTCAGCCGATCAAAAAGATACATGGCCGAACCATACAGAAAGGGGTCGCCCTCACATAACAGAACGACGTCCTGCCCTTTTTCCAGTCGCTGAGCCAGATTGCGCGCGCAGTTATCATAAAACTGGCCCATGCCACCATGATACGCCGGATTGGCAACGGAAACTTCTGTTGTGAATGGATATTCCAGCCGCAACTCCTCGGCATCGGGCGCAATATGTGCACGTGCAATAGTACGCGCATGGCCCGGCCTATCATGACGGCAGAAATACGCCACGACCTTTGCCGCCTGCACCAGCCGAACAGCCCTTACTGTCATGAGTTCGGGATCACCCGGGCCTACGCCAACAACCTGCAATTTGCCGCGTGTCATTTATTCACGCTCACAAGCCAGAGCATTTACAGCAGCAGCAGCCATGGCGCTGCCCCCCGGCCGACCGCGCACAACAAGCCAAGGCACATCCTTGCGGAGGGAAAGAGCTTCCTTAGATTCCATGGCCCCCACAAAACCTACCGGCAGCCCGATAATGGCCGCAGGGTACGGTGCGCCTGCATCCAACATTTCCAGCAAGTGGAAGAGTGCTGTCGGTGCATTGCCAATGGCAACCACTGCCCCAGCCAGCTTTTCACCCCACAAATTCAGCGCTGCGGCTGAGCGGGTGTTGCCAATCTGACGCGCCAATTCCGGGGTGCGACTATCGCGCAGCGTGCAGGTTACGGCATTATCAGCAGGCAGTCTCGCCCGCGTAACGCCATGCGCCACCATTTCGGAATCACACAAAACATTGCAGCCCTTTTTCAGAGCCGTGCGGGCAGCCGTAACAAAATCAGCCGTCATGCTAACAGATTGCGCCATTTCCACCATGCCGCAGGCATGAATAATACGTACGACAACCTGCGCTTCTTCCGGCGCAAAGGCAGACAGATCGGCTTCCGCCCGAATGGTCGCGAAGGAGCGTTCGTAAATAGCTGCTCCATCCTTGATATACTCATACGCGGCCATTCATTATCCTTTCCTGTGGCTTGGTGCCTATAAAATAGTCTTCGACTGCTGTGTCATCTGGGAAAAAGCGCATGACAGGCCCCGATGTCGTGCCATTGTGGATGAGCCCATAGCCATTTTGGGCGGCAACAACCGTCCAGCTTGCTTTTGCAGGGTGCGCACAGCCTTTACTGCATCCAGATACATGCAGGCTTTCCCCTGCCCCCAAACTATGCGCCAGTGTTTTTGCCAATGCTTGTGTTGCACCTTCTGCTTGCGCACATCCTGCATTTCCCATGCAGGCAGAAACTCGTAAAATAGGATTGGTGCTTGTATCCACCATATCCGCCACATGCGGCGCGTACGGCATACCGTGCAGAATAATACTGTGCCACGGCGTAAGCCGCAGGATGCCATCTCCGTTTCGTGCATGATGCGCGCAGCTACGCAGCATAGTGGATGTTAAAATGCCTAATGGCGCATTAAGGGCATATAAGGCAGAACCTATTGAGCCTGCTAATAAAGCCGGATCCGGCACGGCTGCACTTGTAACTTCTGCTGGATAATAAGGCTGATGAATGGCCTGAAAGAGCATTTTACCCGTTGCTGGGTACCGTGCTGGCCGCTTACCTTCCGGGATGGCGGTAAAAGCCGCGGCCAGCTTTACAGCCAATTCAACTATGGTCTGAATTGGGGCAGCTTTGCTTTTCTGATTGCCACATACAACAGACCACAACCCCGCCCCATTGGCTTGCAACGTGATATCTGCCTTCAACAACCCAACAGTAAACAGCCCTCCGCCATCTACGGCAAAGCCAAACTTATCCGGCAATACAGAAAGATTATCGGCATGACACAAGGCCATGCGCAAAGCTGCGGCACATTCCAACGTATCTGGAGCACAGGATCGATCACACCCCGCCAAAGGGGATACCAATAACGCCAAGCGCTTTTCATGCTCAGGATTGGCCATACCTAAACCTGCCAGAACGGCCAGTTCGGGAAAACGCAAGGCGTTGTTATGAGAGAACCCACGCAATTGCAGGCTGGCGCGGTTGGTAAGGCAGATCAGCCCATTGCCTTCACGCTCTGCAATCTGTGCCAGAAAAACAGCCTGCGCCGCAGTTATCCGGCCCAATGGTGGCCTTACACGCACCAACCAGCCATCTTTGGCTTGCATGGGGGCAAACAGACCCGGACACCACCCTTTAACCTCTGGCGGCGTAAAACGCTGTGTCACGCTATCTGCCTCCTTTCTTGGCTGCGGCGGATACAAAATCTCTCTTCACGGTCGCCCTGTTACGCAACACAAGCCTTGCTTATCAAAAAGCCAAACGTACTTCCATATTTAAGAGAGAGGCAGCCTGTAGCATTACGTGAGCCAGCAGCAATCTGTGTTATGAAATACAGATGACCATAACATCTCATCTTTCCATCCGCTTGGGCTTGATAGCAGGTTTGTTTTTTACCGGATCAGGCATTTACTCTACCCGCGCCTGTGCAAATGAAACCCTCACGCTGGATACAGCCGCACAGGCCACGTATGCGTTGGTGAAACAGATAGGTGAACAGCGCTTTACTGCGCCAGACTTTCGCCCCGGCACTGTGCGGCATATGGTGATGTTTCAATTCCGCACCACAGCAACTGCTGCCGAAAGGCAGGAAGTCACACGTCGTTTTCTGGAACTGGCGACACACTCACGCCGACCGAATGGCAAACCGGTTGTTGCCAACTTGGAATCTGGGCCACAAAATAGTGGTGAAAATGCAGATCACGGGCTGGATTATGGGTATCTTGTTACCTTCCGTTCAGAAGGTGATCGTAATTACTATGTAGGTCGCCCGATTGTACACACGAGCGGATGTTTTGACCCCGCGCATGATGCCTTTAAAAAATTTGCTGCACCATTTCTGGCCAATGTGGTAGTTTTTGATTTTACCGTAAAATGAAGGGGAGAGAAAAACCCTCCCCACTCCGTTAAGGCTTGAAATATTTAGTATTCAGGCCCCGGCAACGCCTTCTCCCACCATATCAAGTGGGTTTACCACCTTGTCGAAAGTAGCTGCATCTACGTAACCAGATTTAAGGGCCGCATCCTTGAGGGAAAGATCATGCTCCATGGCAATGTGCGCAATTTCCGCAGCCTTGTCATAGCCAATAACAGGGGCCAAAGCGGTAACGAGCATAACGGACCCACCCACATTCTGCTTGAGCCGCTTTTCGTTTAGTTGCGTACCTTCAACAGAAAAAATGCGGAAGTTATGGCAGCCATCGGCCAAAATACGGATACTGGCAAGACAGTTGGCCAGTATTACCGGCCGCATAACATTCAGATCCAACTGGCCCTGACTAGCCGCAAAAGCAATGGTGTTATCATTCCCCAACACCTGCGTTGCAATCATCACCATTGCTTCACATTGAGTGGGATTGACTTTGCCGGGCATGATAGAAGAGCCAGGTTCATTTTCGGGCAGATGCAGTTCACCTAACCCGCAACGTGGGCCGGAGGCCAGCCAGCGCATGTCGTTGGCAATTTTCAGCAATGGCACCGCCAGGCCGCGCAAACCCGCAGATGTTCTGGCCATGGCATCCAACCCACTTAACGCAGCAAATTTGTTAGGCGCCGTAACAAATGGCTGCTTTGTTAGCTCTGCTATACGCGCAGCTATGGCTTTGCTGAAACCTGCTGGCGCATTCAGCCCCGTGCCAACAGCAGTACCCCCAGCAGCAAGCTCGAACAAAGCTTCACGATCTTTACGCAGGCCACAAAGCGCATCTTCTAGCATTTGCACCCAGCCAGACCATTCCTGCCCTACCGTTAAAGGTACGGCATCTTGTAAATGGGTGCGGCCAATTTTAACAACGTCCATCCATTGTTCGGCCTTTTGCCGTAAAGCTTCTATAAGCTTTTCTACGCTGGGCAAAAGTCGGTTTTCAATTTCCAGCAATGTGACAACATGCATGGCCGTTGGGAATGAATCGTTGCTGGATTGGCCCATGTTCACATCATCATTGGGATGGATGGGTGTTTTAGAGCCAATTTTGCCACCTACAAGCTGAATGGCACGGTTTGCAATAACCTCATTCACATTCATATTTGTTTGGGTGCCAGACCCTGTCTGCCAAACAAACAGCGGAAAATGTGCATCCAGCTTACCTGCTGTAACTTCATCTGCAACCGTAGCTATCAGATCTGCCTTCCATTGCGGCATACGCCCTTCTGCCGCGTTCACCAACGCAGCCGCTTTTTTAACAATGCCATAAGCATGATACAGTGGTAGAGGCATACGCTCTGTGCCAATGGAAAAATGCACCAGACTGCGCTGGGTTTGTGCTCCCCAGTATTTGTCTGCCGGAACATCTATGGTTCCCATTGAATCCCGTTCCTGCCGGACACCTGTGGCCTGAATACCTACAGGACAAAAACGAATTTGCGGATTATTGCTCATGATACATGACCTCCCTGCTGGCTCGTGACGTTCAGCCAGCTTTCTGGTTTGAGCAGCATAGACCTCTTCCGCATCTAAAAATGAGGCCACGCCCATCACATTTAGACGATGATGATTTTCAACCAGATATTTATAAGATTTTTGAAATTTACTTATATATATCGTTTCACTAACTCCTTTACTAAGTAAGGGCTAGAAAAACCAAGATGCATTTCTGCTATGAATTTGGCCACTTCATAGACTTGCTATCGCCAAATGTTTATTCTACACGCTTTGTTTACATCATTCAAAAGGGCGTGACATATTGCGCCCTCATGAACTTGGCTCAATGCATGATTCCATAAAAAATTATCATGCAAATAATTTCATCGTGCAATGGTACAGCATTCAACATGCACATACCGTGGGAAATATGAGAAAACTGTTACTGACAGGGAGCGTATTTACCTGCACCATACTGCTTTCTGCCCCCGCTCTGGCAGATGATGCGCAGGAACTGGCAGCCATTAAGGCGGAAATGCGCCGGTTGGCTGCGCAGGTGGAAGCAATTGAATCCCGTCAGGCCAAGCGGCATACAGGCACCTCTGCCCCCGCTCGTAATGTTGCCCATAGCGCCAATACACCTGCAGGCGCACATACTGGCAATAAGCTTGCCACTGCTTACGCAAATCAAGCAGATCGGGAAGATCCTTCCATCCGCTTCTCACCAGATGAAGCCCCAGTTAAAACTGCTTCCAATACGCAAGGCGGAACTGCAAAAAGCGGTGTGGGCTTTAAATGGCTGCCCGGAGCCACTGGCTCTGACTTACCCTCTGGCGCAGATGCAGAAGAAAAAAGCCATTCCTCAATCGATCTTTCATCTTCCAGCCCTACTGCCATTACGCAAACAGAAGTTGATAGATTACCGCCCATTTTCAGTATTGGTGGCATATCTGTAAAGCTGGGTGGCTTTATAGATATGTCCAATATCTGGCGCAGTTCCAACATGACCAGCGGTCCGGCAACGGGCTGGGGCAATTTTCCTTATGCCAACAGCCCCAACCATGGGTTGTCTGAAGAACGGCTTTCTGCTCAGCTCAGCCGCCTATCTATTTTAATGGAAGCTAACCCCAGCAAGTCTTCCCGCTTGCAGGCTTATGTTGAAAGTGATTTTGCAGGCTCTGGCAGCACAACTAACAGCGTACAAATTAACGGCTACACACCGCGTCTGCGGCAAGGTTACTTTACGTTCACCCAAAAGGATTGGGGCTTACATATTCTTATGGGGCAAGCATGGAGCTTGGCTACAAACTACGCCAAAGGCATTATTCCCCGCCAAGAAGAATTGCCCGCAGTTACAGATAACAACCAGTTGCCCGGTATTGTTTTTACACGCGTACCTCAAATCCGAATTGGCAAGGACTGGAATCAGAAATACTGGCTTGGCCTTTCTATTGAAGACCCTCAGGCGACCGTTGGTTTCTCTTCCACTGTCAGTTCTGGCAGCACCATTCCTGCTGCGCGGGGGCAAGCAGAAGGTGCGCGTGTTTACTATGCCAATACCGGGGGAATGCTGCTAAACGCAGCCACAAATTACTCTTACAACCCTGTTCCAGATATAATTCTGAAGGCAGCGGCAGATACATCCTTCGGTCATTATGAAGTGTTCGGCCTTGCGCGCTGGTTCCGCTCTCTTGCTGTGGAGCCGGGAACAACAACAACCAAAAAACATACCCATTTTGGTGGCGGCGTAGGTGCTGGTATGACAGCCCCCTTGGGCACGAACCGCCTACACCTTACCGGCGATGTTCTGGCTGGTGATGGCATTGGCCGTTATGGGCCAACCCAGATACCAGATACAACATTCAACGGCCGTGGGCAGCTTACGCCTGTTCCCGAAATTATGGGGTCACTCGGCTTGGTGGGGCACCCCAATTCTTCCGTGCTGCTTTACACTTATGGGGGTGTGGAAGCTTCTGGTCGCAAACGTTATATTGGCGCAGATGGCAAGCAATATGGTTACGGCGTAAACGATCTGGATCTGGCTGGGTGCGATGTGGAATTTGGAGTATGCAGTGCACAAACACACACCCTTGCCTCCTTTACCGCTGGCGGCTGGTGGCACTTTTTGCAAGGCCGTTACGGAAGCATGATGGCAGGCTTGCAATATACCTTTGTGCGCAAGTTCGCCTTTAAGGGTAATGACGGGCATGACGATAGCGTAGACCCGGCAACATCAGGCAACACAGTTTACGTAACCTTCCGGTACTTCCCGTTCCAGTAAAGGCTTTTAGTTAATTCCAAAACCCTTCATCTTGCGGTAAAGTGTTGCACGGCTAATTCCCAAACCACGTGCAGCCTGCGTAACATTTCCCTGAGAAACAGCCAAAGCGGAGCGGATAACGTTTTCTTCCGCCTTTTGGAAACTTATTTCCGAACCCTCTTCCAGTTCGGTTAACAGGTTGGGATGTTGGGCAATAGTTTGATCTGTCCAGCCCATCCATTCACGCGCAGCATGCGTGGCACCTGTAATCTCCCCTTGGTCGTTAATAGAAACCAAAGGTGCTGAGCACCCCCTTACAGAACCCAAGGTAAGTATTTTTTGCCCTGCATAACTGTTACGGAAAAGCTGTTCTTCAATACGCCGGCCAGATTGCGCAAGTGTTTCCATTAGCAGTTTGTCAATAGGCTGGACTGTTTTGCCATTCATGGAGGCAAGGTTTAGGGCTCCTGCAACACGCCCCTGTGCATCGAATATCGGCACAGCATAACTAATCAGCAAGGAAAAACAAAAGCGCCAATGCGCGCCTCGCCCCAGAAAAACTGGGCATCTATCCTCTACGCATGTGCCAATACCATTAGTGCCTGCTATCTCTTCGCTCCAGATGGCACCTTCACGCAGATTAAGGCGGCGGCAAACGGAAAGGTGTGTTTCATCTGCGCAGCGTGCCAGAATCATGGCGTTTGGATCGGCCAACAATACCATAAGCCCCAAACCTTGCACCAAAGTAAAAAGGTGCTGCATTTCTTCCGAAGCTTGGCGCAAAAGCAATGCGGAGCGGCTGCTAACATGCCGAAATTCTGCACCACACAGAACGTCTGCCTTCCATTTTTGGGAAGGATCAAGCTGGTAGGATGTCTCGCAACGTATCCAAGATTTCTGTACTGTTTCTTCCGGGCTTTCTGCTTTGGAAACAGTGTGTTGAGAAAAAGGCCGTGTATTCATCGCGAGGGCTCTACCATATCCGGCAAGGACATATTAAAGGCTTTTCTAACGTTGCTTTTCTCTTATACATAAAAAATATAACTCTCATAGGTAATTTATGTATTTTATTTTTTACCTATCTTCTCCAAGTAAACTTTTTGTTATTCAAAAACAAAGCCTACTGCCAAAGGTAAACAAACTTTACGTAATAGGCATTCGTTTCTGGTGTATTTCGCCCTTCAAGAGAATGCGAGTAGCGGGCTGTTAGCGAAAAGTGCTGGTTAATATTATACATAAGCCCCGGGCCCAGAGCGATTTCACGGCTGTTAGAATTATCCAGATACTGACGTAGCGTATTATCGCGCGTTCCTGTTACATTCTGCCAGTCAAATGCAAGAAATGGCTCGAACTTCTTGGTCGCTTTCCAGCTAAATCGCAAGTTGGTGTAAAACACCACGCCGGGTGAATAGCTATGCTGGTCTTTTTGATGTTTTGTAGACCCAACAACCGTGCCGGCATCACCATCAAAACTGAAGTGTTTCCATTCATAATCAAATATTAAACTGGATATATTTGACCAATAATTTGTAGATGTTGCATCTCTTGTGCCATATGGCGTTTGCATAAAGGTTTGTATGCCAAAAGTACTGTGCTTATTGGGCTTAAACCATGCTGCTGGCCCAACAATAGTAGGCCCTAGCCCACCGTAATTTGTGCCATCTGCCAGTTTGTAGCTTTCGGTTTGGATCAACTCAAAAGCAAATCCGACATGAGGAATGGCTTCAAAACTACGAAAGTGCACATATTTTGTCATACCCGACCATGTATGGCTGCCGCCAGTTGGCGTACGCTGTCCACCACTTCCGTAACTATGGCCTGCGGCGTTTCCATCACCATACTGCACCAGCACGTTAAATGGCTTGAAATCCACAGGTAGGTCATATTCATGGGGGCCAATAATGCCCAACGTGATATCCGCAGCTCGCGCAGGAACTACGTGACACACAATCACTGTAGGCATGACGAAACGCACGAGGGAAAGCAGACGCTCCCCGCCTTCTATCAAACGCATCTGAATATTCCGATAAGCAACAATAACAATCAAATAAACGCGTGATGCGGGGTTCCAGATAAACTGGAACCCCAATGTGTTAACGCGTTACTGAGCGGGAGAAGCTTTCTCACCATCAAGCGTGTAAGCGATAATGTAATCACCGCTTCTGGTACCAAGGCCACCGTGGCCACCGGCTGCAATCAGCACATACTGCTTGCCACCAGCTTCGTAGCTCATGGGGGTAGCCTGGCCGCCTGCTGGCAGGCGATCACGCCAGATAACCTTACCGCTCGCCAGATCAAATGCCCGCAGATAATCATCTGCTGTGGCACCCATAAACACAACGCCACCTTTGGTAACAATATTGCCGCCAATATTATACATACCGGTAGGCAAAGGCAGGTTGTTATGGGTACGGAAAGGCCCGGTATCACGCGTTGTGCCAACAGGATGCTGCCAGACAATCTTCTTGGTAACCAGATCGATCGCCGTCAGCGTGCCCCAAACCGGCCCCTTACAAGGGATCTGTAGTGGGTTCAGCCAAGGGTTGGTAAGCGCAATATAGGGTGTTCCGTAATCTGGAGAAACAGAAAGGGCATCACCTTTAGGCGCAGGTTCTTCCCCACTGCCGGTCCATTTTGGCAGCGTACCGGCCTGCTCCATTCCCGTACGTTTTTCCAGCTTGATACGGAAAGGCAGATAACTTGCATTGGCCAGCATAATCTTACGCTGCGGGTCAATGGTAATACCCTGCCAGTCTACAACACCGTAAAATGCAGGATAAACAATGGTTGTTTGACCCACATGCGGTGGTGTGAACTGCCCTTCGTAAGCAGACTGACGATACTGGATACGGCAGATCATCTGATCCAGCAGCGTTGCCCCCCACATATCAGACTCTTTAAGATTGGCCGGTGTAAGAGAAGGCATGCCAATAGGATAAGGCTGTGTAGGAGAGACACGGTCATCCGGCGCATGGCCTGCTGTGGGAACCGGCTTTTCTTCAACCGGATAACCCGGAACAGGCGTGCCGGTGCGGCGGTCCAGAACAAAAAACTCACCACGCTTGGTGCTCTGCACCAGTGCGGGAACTTGCTCACCATTCGCGCCGGGAAGTTCAACCATGGATGGGCCGGAGGGCAGATCCATATCCCACAGATCGTGATGCACGGTCTGATAGGTCCAGCGGCGTTCACCCGTTACAATATCCAGCGCAATTGTGGCAGAGGATGTTGCATCGTCAAACGGACGACGGGTTCCGCCCCAGTTATCTGGCGGAGAATTGCCCGTAGGAATGTAAACAAGCCCAAGGTTGAGGTCTGCCGTGTAAACACCCCAAGCATTGGGTGTATCACGCGTTAGCTCATCATTCGGGCCGGGTTTCCATGTTTCTGGCTGATGTCCTGCATCCCACGCCCAGGCAATTTCACCTGTTGTGGCGTCAAACGCACGGATAGCGCCGGAGGGCTCGAAATTGGCTTGGTTATCAAAAATCCACCCGCCAGTAATCACGCGGTTTTTGGCTACCATTGGCGGAGAGGTTACAAAATGGAACCCATGCGGCACATGGCCCAGATACTGGCGCAGGGAGATAAAGCCGTGATCCCCAAAATCTTCACAGGGTTTGCCGGTTTCTGCGTTTACCGCCACCATGCGCACATCAGCAACGGGTGAGTAAATGCGGTTACGGCAGCTTGTCTGAATTTCATCAGGAATATGGTAGTAAGAAACACCGCGGCAAGCCAGATAGACGTTCTTGTCCAAATCTGCCGTTGCAGGGTGCGGATCAAACTTCCATTTCACTTTGCCTGTGGCTGCATCCAGCGCCATCACCCAGCTATGGGGTGTGCACATGTAAAGTGTATCACCAACTTTAATGGGTGTAAGTTCCAGATTAAACTCATGCCCTTGGTCTGGCCCAGCTACAGTGCCTTCACCCTGCTGCTGCACATCCCCCGTGCGGGTAACCCATGCACGTTTGAGGTGCGAGATATTGGAAGCCGTAATCTGCCCCAATGGAGTGTAACGGTCCCCGCCAACAGTGCGGCCATAAGCCGTCCAATCTCCATCTGGCACACCTGCTGATGTTTCATCAGACTGGCCGCTTGCTGCCATGCGGTCTGCCGGTACGGTGCCATCAATGGAATAAGAACTGAAGCAACTTGCCACAACAACAAGGCAGGAAACCACCAAAGAACCCAGAACTTCGCGCTTATCACCCAGCCAGCTATTGCCCGAGCGCCAAACACCTGGCAGCAGAAGCCAAACACCTAGCCCGATAAGCGTAAAGAGACGAACTTCCAGACCCCAGATATTCAGCCCGACTTCGCATAAAGACCAAATAGTGGCCACAAGCAGCAAAGCTGCATACAGCCGCATAGCCAGAGCAGGCTTGCGAAAGCCGCTGATAGCGGCCCCCAGCATGACACCGCCAGCAATAATATAAAACCAGGAACCACCAAGGAACAGAAGTTCCGCGCCGCCAAAGAAGAGGAAAAGCCCCACAATGGCAAGCAGAATAGAGGTTATGAGCGAGAATAACCTCGCCTGACTCTCTCGCATACTCGTGCTCTTTCTACAGTTTCACGAGCCGTTACGGCGGCATGATCCTGAGATACCATGCTCACGCAGCGGCCAATGGCCCTGCACAACATAAAAGGACACAATGCCGTCACACTTTTGTCCTGTTTTTCACGCGAGTTTGTAAAAAATGTTACCAATTGTCTCATGGATGAGACAGTTGGTGAGACTGACTGTTCTATTGAAGCCAAAATAGCAATGCCCGACATATTCAGGCAGATGCATCATTCTTTTGCTGTATAAAATAGAAAGCTAAAAAAACGGGAGATTTTGTTTTTATATCTCCCGTATTCTTATCACCTCTATATTTTTAAAAACACCTTAGAACGACCATGTTGCATCGCAACTGAACCAGAGCATGTTGTTTGTGCCGTTATTAACAGTTGGGTTTTGCACAGTGCCTGCCTGGTTGAATGGATGCGTGCCGTTAAGGGATTTGTCCAGCCGAATTTCAGGCCGGATAGTAAAGCCGCCCAGCGCCAGCCTTTTGTTCACGAACTCGGGCCTGTAGGAGACGCCCACCGTCAGCTCCCCATAGGTTGTGGGCAAGGCATTGTAATATGGGAAAGGCTGGTTGCTCAGAGCCTGCGTGAGAGAGTTAAAGCTGGAATATTCCGTAATCACCCCACCTGTATTGTCACGAAAGATTTCGCCGCGTGCATTAAATGTCAGCCAAGGGTGAATGTCGTAAGAAAAATAGGTTGTCACCCCATAAGCATCATCACGCAAAGAATCATCGTGCAGATAGGTACCATCCACAGAAACAGTCATCTTATCATTGATATGATACGTGGCCATCACATCCGCATTATACTGCATAAGGCTGTTGGCCTGCTTGCCAATGCCTGCACTCACCCACCCTGTAGGTGAAACAATGGTGCGGCCATTGTTGCCCTGCGGCCCAAAATGCCCGATGGCATGCACATCCAGCTTGCCATCCATCAGCTTGTTCCACGCCAGACCAAAATAACCCTTGGGCTTGTTGTTGTTGCCAGAGGCACCAAAGGTTGTGGAGTTCCCTGCATCCACCCCCAAAATCCAGTCCATATGACGTGTCAGATGCATGGTGGCCAGAATGCCTACCGTCTGAAACGGTACGATATAATCTGAGGCGTAGTTATATGTGTAGAATGGCCGTGCAAGAGCGGGCGTGCCTTCTGCCCCCATAATGCCGTACATCTGACCGATCTGCACATCAATGCCGCGCTTGAAGATCCACGGTAGATGCACATCCAGATGCGCCTGTGTGGGTGCCCATTGATACAGACCATGCAAAGACCCAGACCCCATCCCGATTGTGGGGTCAAACCGTGCATCGGAACCATACATGGCCTCCAGCACAAAACCGATGCCGTATCCGCTGCCTACAGACGTGACAGGATGAGACAGAGAGCCAATGATCTGGTTCAGCGTGACCGTATTGGCACGATCTGAATAATACTGCGCAAAGTTGCGGCCAGAACGGGTCCAGGGGTTTCCTGAAATCCCTGCTTCAATGGAGACATGCCCTTCCAGACCTTCCCAGTATGTGGGTGTGTGTCCGGGTTTAACATGGAACAGGTTGCCTGCCTTGGGCTTCATGGCCTCTTCCTCTTCAGAAAGAGAAGTGGCAGGCGGCTCTTCTCCATCTGTTGGGGTACCTGCCCCCTTTTCTGCCTCTTCGGGCTTAAAGGTTTTGGCGATGTCTCCCACCTGAACCTGTGCAGGCGCAGATGTTTGTGCGTGAGCTACTGATGTAGCTGTTTCACACAAAAATGCGGCGCAACATGATAGCAATACAAATTTGAAGGCACTTCGATCGGTTTTGGTCTGTCGCATGTATCACTTCTCTTGCGCATCAGAAATAGTGACGAATACGAAACGTATTGATCCACACTTGCCACCAGCCGAACACAAATAAAGTATTCAGCAGCATGATGCCTTCACCGCAATTGTAAGACCAACACGTACGTTTCGAATTAGAAATAATATGTCGTGCGCAAAATGGCAATCCTCTAACCACAAAATAAACATGGATTTCAGCACAATTTACTCTGTTGAATGCATTCTCTGCCTCTTTAGAGGCTAAAATATTGGATTTGCGCATTCAATACGCAGGCAACCTCAGCTCTACCCAGTGCGTTGGTTAGAAACTTTTACACCCATTATGGAATAAGGTATTTGCAAATTCATTAGATATTTACAAAACTTTCCAAAAACCGAATAAACTGAAATACTTCTGCGCTTTTCATATATTATAAATATCTATATTTATAATATAGTTTTGATATATTCCTTATGCATATGCTGTTGCAATGCATCACAAACCTGCGCATATAAAACATATCAACACTTACTGATATGCGCAATTTGCATACCATCGTGGTTTTCGATTACAAAGGATCACTCTTCAACAACAAAGGACGGAACGACACAGCAATGACATCGCTTTTCACAGATGCCACAATTTTTGTTTTCCTTCCTTGGGTGCTGTGGCGCCTTCTGCACAAAGCATTGCCTATTGTTGTATTACCTATCCTTATTGGCATTCTGCTGGCTGTATGGCACGCTCCCATAAAAGAACTGGGCATTCCCTCTTCTTATGGTGATACCATTGGGTGGGTTGCCGTATTGGTTTTAGCGTTTACTGCTGGCTTGGAAATGTGGCAGCTCCCTGAGGGTGATACATCTGTTCATGCCATTGCCTCCCCTACCCTCGGTCGTCTGTTAGCCGGTGCGGGCGTTGCTTTAGGTATTCCCTTCTTGCTCGGGGCCATCTTGGCCTACACTTGTTTTCTGCCTTTGCATGGATGGCAAGCTCCTCTGGCCTCACCTCTTATTGCCGCAGCGTCTATCGGTTTGTGCATTTCCGTAAGCGCTCTCCCGGTTCTGATTGGTGTTGTAAGAGAACTTGATGCGTCCCAACGTCCGTTGGGGCAATTAGCACTTAAGCTTGCTGTGGTGGATGATGCTGCCTTATGGGTTGGCCTTGCTGTTTTACAGTTTGCTCATAGAGGCACCGCAGCTCTGCATAGCTGGACAGGGCTGGAGTTTCTGGCCGTTGCGTTGCTGGTTGGGCTGGCTTCTGCTGGCAACTGGGCCTCTCGCCATTTTCGTCACCCTCCCACATGGGTTATCTGGGTCACTGTTCCTATTTATTTGGCTGCCGGATCATGGGCCAGCATGCAGCTTGGATTGCACGAACTGATAGGCGCATATTTTGCCGGTGCAATCATGCCGCCCAGTTGGGTAAGACGCCTGCCCATAGAACAGGTTGGAACGTTTGCTCTTATATGGCTGGCGCCAATGTTCTTTGGCCATAGCGGGCTACGAATAAACGGAGATGCCCTGACATGGCCTTCCATTATTGCGTCTTTTGCTCTGGTTGGTATTTCCATTCTGAGCAAGATTGGCGCAGTTTATGTGTTTCCGCCTACTCCGGGGCTTAAACCCAGACAAGCCTTGGGTATTGGAGCGCTGTTACAATGCAAAGGGCTGATGGAAATTGTTGCCGCCACTATTTTGCATGAACAGGGTATGTTGTCTGATTTTGCTTTTGCATCTTTAATGGTGCTGGCAGTTGTTTCCACCGTTTTAACCGGGCCACTTTTCCGCCTGCTGGCGCCGCGTTAAACCAATACCTCCTGCGGTAGAGCCCAAAAATGCAATGCGCGCTGCTGGTGCATATACACCAGCAGCTTCACAAATCTAAAATACAAAACATTTACAAACATAAATTAAAGGAATGGCAAGGGTTGTTATAACAGCACACATCCCCAATACACGTATGCGCGCTGTATCTGGCATTATAAAAGCTCCCCCAAGGCAGATGCAAAAAATAGCATAATAGAGAAGGCTGACACTTAAATAACTTCCGAAATAAGGTGTTAAAAGCGCTGTGCTGATAAGAACAGAAATGCCGGAAATACATCCAAAAATACTGCCATATGTTAAACACGTAAGAAATTTTGTACCCGCTCCAGGCTCTGTTGCTCCGTTTTTCTGCTCTTTTCGATACCGCGATATCAGCCACAATCTGTTGCCAGAATAGAAAAGAAATGCCCCTACAAAACCCAGTATCAAATATCCAAACTTAATTGTATTTCCACCAAAACTTCCAAAGTGTAGTGCAAAAAAGGTGGTTAAAATACTAAAGGATTCAGATTGGAGCCCCGGCATATATTCTGTGGAAAGTATTTTTCCAGAAGCCGGATCAAGTTCGGCAAGGCCACCAGCCGGGCCACGCATCATATAGTGCCCATCATGCCCGATTACGCGTAAAGTCTGTTGCGCTTTATCTGTTGAGGCATAATCTAAAACATCTGGCACAAATCCCGGAGCCTGCTTTTGCAACGCTTGCACAATCTTTGCCGGAGCAAGAGGCATTATAGAAGTCTGCGCAACCGGCTCATGATTCATATTCCGTGCGTGTAAGTGATGATCATGAATAGCCGTCGGAGCAGAAAACATCATGGTTTGCACATTATGAATGACACCATGATAAGCAAAAAGCACGGATGAAAGAGCAATAACCACATGAAAAGGCAGGCTAAAGAGGCCTAGAAGATTATGAATATCCAGCCATTTCTTCCATGCTCCCTTGACCAGCCGCAAGGCAAAGAGATTTTTTGCCAGCATAGGCAAAAACACAATCACACCAGATACCAGCGCAACGGCATACAACAGCGCAATACTGCCCATGAACCATCTGCTGTAGGGCATAAAAACGGGTAGCCCCACATTTTCATGGAGCTCATCTATAAAATGCGCCACTTCAGATGGCTTGTGTCTTACCGTAACCAGATGCCCTTGTGCATCTAGTGAGGCCGCTATCATATCCACTGGTCCGGCATGCCTTTGCCCAGCCTTTACGGGCCACATCAGCCTGGCAGGCAAAGAAGCGGTGGGCGACAGTACAACCGTATATTCCTGCTGTGCCTCTGGGTAAGCTGCGAATGCTTTTTGCATCAGATCTGGTACCTGCTGCACAGTTACTGGTGCAGGCAAAGCCGCTGGCTTTGTGAGCCAGTTTTGAAGAGGCACTTCAAAAGCGCTGATGCCTCCAGCATAAAACGCCACAAAAAGAAATAACCCTGCCAGAATACCCACCCAACTATGAATATCCCGATACATTTGTACAATATCTGCGCGTATTTTCATGCCTGTAGGCCCCTTAAAACAAAAAACAGGCCCCAGACACATAAGGCAGATATGGATAGGTAATTCCAAGCCCGCCTGCCGTTAGAAAACAAAAAGCAGGTTGGTAAAATAATGCACCACAGCAAAACCGTGAGCCATGTTAAAAACTGAGCAGATGCCGTTCTTGGGTCACTATCTACATGAGAGAGAACGCCAATTACCCCAACAAGGCCATATGTAAGAATATTACCCGGCACGACAGCCGCAGTAACTTTGGCAAACCAGTTCTGGCTTGTGTAAGTATATTTACGCATAATGCCTACCGTTGCCTCAGCAAAGCAACAGCAAATGGAAACAGAAGCCATACAAGCATCATCAACAGTATTTGCATGAATAATGCAGTTGCTACGCTTTTGATCTGCCAAAGACAACAAAAAGAAAGCACCAGCACTGCCCACCCCGCCATTCTGAACAAACCTTTGGGGCGCAAAGGAACCGTAAATACATATTGATTCTGGCAAGTGGCATAAAGCATACAGCACCCAAAAACAGTGGCTCCTGTTGCAATCCACATCACGTATTCAGGCAACATGCTGCCCCTCAATATTGCGCTCGGGCTGAAAAAATGTGGTTATGCTTGCCCCATGTATGCATTTATATAAAGCCATGAACCTCATGCGGAAAAGCCACGCTATCTTTCAGACAAGTTAAAGGAGAACTCGTTGCACAAATACATTATTAAGAATCATTATCAACATAATTTTTTGCAGTTATCCGTTACTCCCCTCCTTCATGGAGCAACCTTCCCACCTGCCTTGTTCCCAGGCCATAGCAGGGTATCTTTGATAATCTTGTAAATGCCGCATCAAAGCCCCAAATTTTAGTAGGTCAAAATTATGCTAAAAGGATGTATTTACATGAGCCTTATTAAAAAATGTATATTCCCCGCACTTAAAGTTAGCGCCATAGGCCTGAGCGCTGCATGGACAGCTATGGCAGCATGTAGCAAGGATAAGGAACTGGATAGCCAAGAAAAATCCGTCCATCTCGCCACCATGGGCTCTGCTGGTCTGGTTGGTATTCTAGGCTCAGGACCTATTAATTTATTGAACTGAGCGAGCGGTTGTGATTCAGAGGCTTACCGATGGAGGGTGGGCCTGTGAGTGATGTGT
>NZ_VHON01000082.1:0-1883 GCF_008690365.1 Acetobacter sp. DmW_136 | reverse complement strand
CTGCGCAATCTCTCGGTTGAGCAGCTTAAGCAGGTTGCGGATGAACTGCGGGCCGAAACGGTGGACGCGGTTTCCACCACGGGGGGGCACCTTGGGGCATCCCTGGGTGTTGTGGAGCTGACGGTTGCCTTGCATGCGGTGTTTGACACCCCTGATGACAAGGTAATCTGGGATGTGGGCCATCAGGCCTACCCTCACAAGATTCTAACAGGGCGGCGGGACCGTATCCGCACCCTGCGCCAGCCGGGCGGCCTTTCTGGCTTTACCCGCCGCGCAGAAAGCCAGTACGATCCGTTTGGCGCAGCGCATTCCTCTACCTCCATTTCCGCAGGACTCGGCATGGCCGTGGCCCACCACCTGCGGGCGGAGGAAGACCCCAGCTACCGCGAACGCAATGTGATTGCCGTAATTGGCGATGGCTCCATTTCCGCCGGCATGGCGTATGAGGCCATGAACAACGCCGCTGTGGCTGGCCCCGGCGCAGAACGGCTGATTGTCATCCTCAACGACAACGAAATGTCCATTGCCCCACCCGTGGGCGCAATGTCGAACTACCTGTCGCGCCTGATGTCCTCTCGCAAGTTCATGGGCTTGCGTGAACTGGCTGGCAAGTTCGTGAAAAAGCTGCCTGCCCCTGTGGAGCGCACGGCCCGCAAGGCGGATGAATATGCCCGCGGCATGATCACCGGCGGCACGCTGTTTGAAGAACTGGGTTTTTACTACGTTGGCCCTGTAGATGGGCATGATCTGCCGCAGTTGGTCTCTATCCTGCGCAACCTGCGCGATACGGATAACGGCCCCATCATGCTGCATGTCATTACGGAAAAAGGCCACGGCTATCAGCCAGCCGAAAAAGCCGGAGACAAGTATCACGCTGTTGCCAAGTTCAACGTTGTTACAGGTGAGCAGAAAAAAGGCCCCGCAGGCCCGCCAAGCTACACCTCTGTGTTCTCGCGCGAACTCACACGTCGCGCCGCAACCGATAACAAGATTGCCGCCATTACCGCCGCCATGCCCTCTGGCACGGGGCTGGATGCCTTTGCCAAGGCTTACCCGGATCGGTTTTTTGATGTGGGTATTGCCGAGCAGCACGCCGTTACCTTTGCCGCAGGCATGGCCACGGAAGGGTTGCGCCCGTTCTGCGCCATTTATTCCACCTTCCTCCAGCGCGCCTATGACCAGGTGATGCACGATGTGGTGCTGCAAAAGCTGCCCGTGCGCTTTGCCATTGACCGCGCCGGCCTGGTAGGGGCCGATGGCGCCACCCATGCCGGGTCCTTCGACATTGCCTATCTGGGCTGCCTGCCGGGCATGACCATTATGGCGCCATCAGACGAGCTGGAACTGCTGCACATGACAGCAACCGCCACCCTGTTTGATGAAGGCCCGATTGCCCTGCGCTACCCACGTGGCAGTGGCCTTGGGCTGGATCTGCCTGCCGAGGGCACGCCGCTGGAAATTGGCAAGGGCCGCATTATCCGTGAAATGGGTGGGCAGTCTGGCCCTGAAAAAGGCGGCGTGGCCATTCTCTCGCTTGGCCCACGTCTGGCGGAGTGTCTGAAAGCCGCAGACATGCTGGCCGCCCGTGGCCTGCCGCCCACCGTGGCAGATGCTCGCTTTGCCAAGCCGTTTGATACGGAACTGGTGGAAAACCTGGCCCGCAACCATGCGGTGCTGATCACGATTGAGGAAGGTTCGGAAGGTGGCTTTGGCTCTCTTGTTGGCCACCATCTGGCCCGCACAGGCCTTTTGGACAACGTCCGCTTCCGCCCCCTCACCCTGCCAGACCGCTTTATTGACCATAACACTCAGGCCGCCCAATATGCCGAGGCAGGGCTCTCCGCTCCGCACATCGTCGGAACAGCTCTAAGCGCATTGGGCAT
>NZ_VHON01000081.1:0-11649 GCF_008690365.1 Acetobacter sp. DmW_136 | reverse complement strand
ACAACTCACTCACAGCCTCACCTCCATTGGTAAGCCTGTGAATCACAACGTCTCGCTCAGTTCAATAAATTAATAGGTCCTGAGCCTAGGGCAACCCATCCCACCATTCAAACCAATCGACACGGAACGTATAACCACGTTAGCACCACAAACAACGAAAAATACGATTTCATCACACACAATGTAATTCGGACAAGAGTAAGGTAGCACTTTAAACAGTGCCACCTTACCTTGCCTGCTCAGAATCAAGTCTTTTTTGTCCAACCGTGGAACGCAGTTTTGCCTTCTAGGCGCGCCTGCTCTCTGACATCATGAGCAACACGCGCGTCCTGCTCACGAACTAACCAGTAAACGATGCCCAGGGCCAAAACTGCGGCAGAGAGCGCGAACAATTCCATGGCGGACACCTTATTCAGATCCAGCAGGATGAATTTACGGGCAACTGCTAAAAGGGCGATCAGAACGATGGTTCTCACCCGGATAACATTCTCGTGCTGGGCCAGAACGACAAGCAGGGAATGTTTAAATTCAAGGGCAATAATGACGGTAAAGATCGCACCAAAAATTTCCTGAAAGATCTCCTGCTTGATGGGATCGATCCCGATGTCAACGATCAGATGCCAGACCGCGCTGATCAGATGAACTGTCGCTGTGGCAGTGACAAGCATGATGAGGGCAATCAGTATCAGAATAATGGCCTGTTCAAAGCGTTCATAGAATGTCAGACCATTGAACAGCTTGACCAGACGCGACCAGTCCCTGCTGTGCCAGGAACGTTTCATGGAGATTTCTTCCATAACCGTTTTCCCATCAGATAATTGATATAGTTTTAAGTGTTTGGCTTTTCTTTCAATAATCTTGAGCGTCCCCACTCAGGACATGAACCGGACCACGATCGCTTATTGACTATTTGAGTTACCTCTCTTTTCCTTACGAGAAGAGACTACGCTAACGGCTAATGTCGACTTCAGATGCAGATAAATTACCTGTTGATCCTGACAAGGAGAAACTCGCCGAACCTCTGGATCCGGCTGATATGGGCACCGATTTCCATGCAGTCCCATGTGCTCTCCTAAGGGGTTGACTGCCCCTCAAGCCGCATTTTCTCTCAGGAAACGATAATGATGGCTCTATCATTCCCAATGAATGCGATACAAAATCGTAATTATTCCAATATTGTCGGAGTGCTACGAGGTTAAGCAAATGGATTATGCTCGACATCTCCCTTTCCCTCTATCTTGAATACAATATTCCGAAACACGGGGCCTTTTATGAAAGGCCCCGCAGCCCTCTCGTTTTAATAAAAACCCAGACGAAAACGGCATCTTTGAGATAGGATGTACGTTTACGTTTTACGCCGCTATCGATGTCGATCGCGCGTTTTTTGCAGATAATGACAAACGGAACGCAAAATCAGAAGCCAGAGGATCGCACCCAGCTGGGGCAAGTTTACCCCTCTGGACGAGACTTGCCAGCAAGGCACGAAGTCTAGTCCCAGGGACGCCGGTATAGGTCTGGAGTGATGTCAGAGTTACGCCCCGTCCATCTTGGCCCAGACGGCGAAACAAGGAGATGACACGCTCTTCCAGCACATCATCACCAAAGATGGGACATGTTACCATCACACGCCTCCATCCAATCGGTTGCGCCTTTTCCGAGAAACCGTACGCAGGAAGCAGCGATAGCGTAAATAGAGTCTTTTCAGTTTCGACATCCATATCCTCCTATTAAAGCAACATGGATCTCAATCGTTTAGCTCAGGACGCTTAAGGTCAGACCCGAAGGCATCTGACACACCTAAGATTGGAAGGGATTTTTTCCTCGTCAAGTGGTCCAGAAATATAGAAATTTCCTCATTATACGGGTGATGGAGCAACCTAGGAATATCAAGGGTATCACAGGCTATCGGATGAAGAGACAAGAAACTGTTTGAACAGATTTTCTGAATCTCAAAGTTTCAGAGAGAACTTCGAAAACAAGTTTACTTCTGGTCTAATCTCCCAAGATCATTAGAATAACGAGTCATGCTTGATACCCTGCATATAACTGGCTCCTGGCCGGTTTTACGTTCTTATGTTCTTGAGCAGGTAGATCGTCTGACCTGCCAACGTCTGAATGATCCCCAGGCCTCAATTGATGTTTTGCGGCCTATTCTCTCGACGGCACATTTTTCCCCACCGCTTCCTGTGTTGATCGCCGGCAGTGCACTTCCCGATGGATCCTTCCTGCCAGATACCGAATTGCCCCGCCATGCGGAACATGCCGCCGCTGCAGGAGAAGCTGTCAAGGCGACCTTTCCTACTTTGCCTTCTGGCTATCAGATCGAACTGGCGTTGGAAATTGACTGCGAAAAACTGGCGTTCGTTGCCACATTGGTGTCATCCAAGATCAGCAGTAACAGTGGCCCACGAGCCGAGAAAGAAGACACGTCAAGGATTCTGCCTCCCGCACCTATCGGGCAGGCTCCAGCCAACGTAACACGCTGGTTTTCAGCATTGTGCGAAATCGATATACCAGAGCACGATGGGCGGCTTGAAACATCGCAAGCCGCTGTGGGAGCATTCGTGCAACATGGCAAGTCCGCAAATACGCGGCGCGCCTATCGTTCAGCTATTAAGGGATGGTGTGCCTGGACAAACCGTCATGGTCTCCCTGCCCTGCCCGCACGCAGCACAGATGTGGCGACCTATCTCGCAGATCTTGCGCTCCGTGGTCGCAAGCCGACGACGATCGAACTGCATCGTGCAGCACTTCGTTACCTCCATCACATCGCTCAACTTCCTATCCCGACTGCCCAGGCTTTGGTCACGGAAACAGTGGCTGGTATCCATCGATCTCCTGGCAAGGAAATGCCGCGACAGGTCAAAGGTCTGACATGGGACATGATGTGCGAAGTGATTGATGCAATCCCGATGACCACATTGGTAGACGCACGCGATCGAGCAATCCTCCTGATCGGCTATGGTGGGGCGTTACGACGCTCGGAGTTGGCGTCTATTCAGCTTGAATACGTCACTCTGGATGATGACTGCATGCGGATTACGCTCCCTCAATCCAAGGGCGATAAGCAGAACAAGGGCACTGTGGTCGCCATTCCCCGTGGTATTACGCGCTTTTGTCCAGTTCGTGCGTGGGAAACGTGGCTACGGCAATCAGGTCTTAAACCGCGCAAGAAAACGGCAAACGACCATTCCACGACTGCGGCCTTTCCACGCATCTGGTCTCCTGCGGCCTCGAAACCAGGTGTGTCACCCCCTCTCCCGAAAATTGGCACACAAAGTCTCTCTGACTGGTCTGTGGCCAAGATCATCAAACAACGATGCCTTGCCGCCGGCCTCGAAGGAGACTTTAGCGGACATAGTCTGCGTCGTGGGGCCATCACGACGGGGGCGCAAGACAATTACGATCTGATGGCGCTCAAGCGTTTCTCGCGTCACCGGGATTACCGAGTCCTGGAAGCTTATATTGAGGATGATCAGGCTCTAACCCGACATCCAGGAAAAAGTCGGTTTTGAATCGATATAGGCTTAATTCTGCCTTTCCTAATCTCAAAAACGAAGAAAGGCCGTCGCCTGATATTTCAAAATTCAGATATCTAAAATCGATGCATGAAGAATTTTTACACTCACAGTAATTCCTGCTTTTTGGGAGCCGACTCGTATTGGAGGTAATTTGGACTCTCTCCACGGGTATAAAATATATCCGCGACCCTTCGGTTTCATTGGACTCTTTCCACGATGTCCAACTTTTATCAAGCGGACTTATCCACAATCTAGTTTACGCACCAAATCTTATCCTTTGGACTCTACCCGCGATAAGTTTGGACTCTCTCCACGATAATGGGCTTATCCCTTGGACTTTGCCCACACATAAACTAATAAAGAATCAAATAATAACAAATAGCTTTTGCGGACAGAGTCCAAAGAACCGTGGACAGAGTCCAAATTCCTTCTCGTGGACAAAGTCCAAATTGACGAACAAATTTTCCTTATGACATTGTTCAAATATGGGACAGATTCATAGCTTACTAGACAGATTTGGCGTTGAAGAAATGCGGCGATTAGCCTCACTTGAGGATAAAACGCAACGCCTATGTGTCGAAGCTGCTCATGAAGTAATGTCTGATGAAGATCAGGCTATTGGTATAGCTCATGCAGGGTTTGCAATGGCCGCTTTACCACATAAAAAAATCTCAGAATCTATTTGGCGCCGCGAAGGAGGTTCAATCCAACTTTTGGTAGAAAGTGGCTTAGATAAAGAAAATAAAGCCGTAGGCGTGCCATTTGGCGCAATGGCTAGACTTATCCTTCTATATCTACAAACACAAGCTGTAAGAACCAGATCCAGAGAAGTCGAGCTCGGATCCAGTATGAATGCTTGGTTAAAAGCAATGGGTGTTTCAGTTGGTGGCAAAACCTATATTGCCGTCAGAGATCAAGCTAATCGTATTAGTCGATGCCGTTTGACGTTCACTAGAATAAATGCTGGTGCAGAAATTATAACTAACGGTGCGTTTGTCCGTGACGCCATCATGCCAATTGAATCTGAAAATGGAAACCAATTATCATTTTGGAAAGAAGCCGTAAGATTAGATGAAGGCTTTTATGAGAGCCTTATTGAACATCCACTTCCTCTTCGTGAAATCGCAATTCGACAAATATCTAATAAATCTAAGGCTATCGATATTTATATCTGGTTGGCGTACAGATTACATGTACTTAACGATCCGCTTACTTTAAGTTGGAATACGTTAAAAAATCAGTTCGGCCCGGAATATAAAGAATTACGATATTTTAAAAAAGACATTGTTACCCCGCTTAAAATTGCTCTCTCAGTCTACCCGGAAGCTAAGGTACAAATGGACGATAAATATGGAATCATTCTTTATCCTTCTCCACCTCCAATTCCCGAAAAGCGAATTGGAAAGTAAATTTACATGTTAATAAGAAAAAATATATTAGTATTGCAGGAAGATTTTAAATTAACCACTTTTCGATAAGCGCGAATTAAAAATTTTTGCAAACTTTGTGGGCAGAGTCCAATCCTTATTACGAACGTAAATTTCTTACCGTAATAAGATCAATTTCTAAGAAACATTCGTTACACTTAAACATTAGCATTAATTTTTGAATTATTTTTGGACTCTGTCCACAATGGGGAGATCAGTATTGGAAAGTCCATTATCCAATTCCGCGCTAACATACATCTTTTTTAGCCAGAAATCACAGGCATGACTATTTATCCGCACGCATCTTATCATAACGGGCTTTCCATAAAGATCAGCTTGCTCTTACTATCCATAATAGCGCACCGTTTCTCTTTTTCTCGAGAGAATTTGCCCTGCGGATCGCAAGAGAAAGCACAAAATCCTCGCTGTTCAAGTTGCCGCGCCAAAAACAGTCCTTAGGTCGCGTTGACAAAAGGTCTATACGATCATCCTGAGATCTGATTCACTGGTTGCTTCTACGAAGGCGATAAGGTGAAGCGGGGATGGCACGAGGGGATCTGACGGATCGTGAATGGGCGCTGATTGGTCCGCTTTTGCCATCCGAGCGTGGCCGTTGGGCACGACCATCCGGAGATAACCGCCGGTTTCTCAACGGCATGTTGTATGTCCTGCGCACCGGTTGTCCGTGGCGGGACATGCATGAGCGCTACGGAAAATGGAACTCTGTCTATGTCAGGTTCCGGCGTTGGGCTGAACAGGGTGTCTGGGATGCCCTGCTGCAAACCCTGGTGGACCTGGGTCTGAGTGATGACTGGCAGCATATGGTCGACAGTACCGTGGTCCGCGCCCACTCCCAGGCAACAGGTGCAAAAGGGGGGCTCATACGGAGGGTTTTGGTCGCTCACGCGGCGGCTTTACGAGCAAAATCCACGCCCGGTGCGACAATCAAGGACGTCCTTTCGGCTTTGCCCTTAGCGGAGGTCAGGTCTCGGATTACAAGGCCACAGATGCCCTGATGGCGTTTCCGGTTCCAAACCCCAAAGCCATGCTGGCTGATCGGGGCTATGACAGCGACGGCTTCCGCCAGGATCTGCTGTTCCGTGGGATACTGCCGGTTATTCCATCACGCAAAGGCCGCAACGCTCCACAGAAAACAGACTGGCGGCGTTACAGAGACCGCAATCGCATTGAGCGGATGTTCAACAGGCTCAAGCAGATGCGCCGTATTGCAACCCGATACGACAAAACCGCCTTATCATTCATAAGCTTCCTCAATCTCGCCGCCGCGAGGCTTTGGATTGAATCTTTTGTCAACGCGACCTAGTCCATCGAATGGTATGTTAGAAACCTGAAATGAGAAGCCAAAAGCACTAAACAATAGTCTTGCTATCCCTCCAAATGTTAGTTTCTAAGGAGTTTGTCACGATGATTACTCCTGTTAATTTAATGGGAAATACTCCGACATCAGTAAGACAATATTTGAATTCCCGCTACGACTTGTATGAATATGTATACGCTTACAAAACGTAGCGGATTCATCTAGAATTATGCTTTCTATTCGCAATAAATGAATGAGCTTATTAATCCTCATCAAGTAATGTTTGAATTTCTTTGAGACGAGTTCTTATCGCGATTAGCTGCTCAAGCATATGCCTTCGGGTAGATTTTAATCGCCGGGCCTCAGTAGATAATGCAGCAAAATCAACATGCGAAATATTCCGTTTGATTGATTTACGAAAAGCAATGATGGCTGACCTTGAAGTGTTTGGACCCACAAGACCTTGCGCTCGAGCAATATCGAGCTCTTCCGGTGCAAGTAGACTTAATTGATAGGCAGCACTATATGAGCCAGGCAAAGAAGTCTCATCGAGACGGCCGCTATCTACGACATGAGCAATGCGTCTAAATTGAGAAGCAACAGGTTCTGAAAACGGGAAAAATTCTTCGAAGCTTGATTTAAGTCGATTTTTTTCTTCTCGAGAAAACAGTACGTTATCGAGCGTATTTAATGCCCGTCCAATCTCCAAAAATGAACGCGCAGCCCTTTCCCATGCAGCATTAACGGCTCGTTGAGTTTCAAGAATAACGCGAATACGTGCTTGATCATTTGCCAGTTCAGTGCCAGAAAAAACGCTACTGATAGTCTCTAAGGTTTCCGATGATACAATAGTTAATTCCCGTAACTCTTGGGGACGGGCATCGAATGCAGGCACTTCATCTGCATCCAAATCCTGTAGAGCTCGCAGAGAAACGCCCCGCCTTGAAGTTGCTTTGCTCATAAATCCAACTCCTGCTTTAGGTATGCCCACAACGCACCGAAAGCTTCAGCATTTTTCGGTTTACTTAGATCCATCACTCCAAGCCCTTTACCATTTGCTAAAGATATTTCTTCAGCTTGTGATATTTCTATTGGGCAGACTGGACCTACATTCATTAATTTTGAACGAATAGTCGCGTAGGAACGCGCACGTATATTAGCTCGATTAATAATAAAAGCCGCTTTTACATTACTTTGTTTCAGATGTCGCATCCATGGAGCGACACTATCAAAGTCATCTTGGGTCTGTTGGCAAGGTACAAGAACGAAATCAGCGCCTTCACACAGTCCGAGAATCGCGGTCATATTAATTTCTATTGATGGCGGTGTATCAATAACAATAAAGTCAGCTGTAGAATTACGCGCTTCTTTCAACGCGCCTCGCCAGTCATCTAGCATTACGCGACGCACTGGAATTTCCGAGACGCCAGAGATTCCAGCTCTGACGCGTTCACGTCGCTCTGCCCAGGTGGCTAGAGTTGCTTGTTTATCCATATCAAGACCGAGTACATTTTTCCCTGCCCTTGAAGCTAAAACCAAGATATTTCGTGACAAGGACGACTTACCTACTCCTCCTTTGGGAGAAGAGAGCATTATTATAGATTGTCGGTGATTGTTTTTTGGCCTTACCATTGTGACCTCAGATCATGAGATAAAAACACGCTAAAAACGTGTAACCTAATTGCAGTATACCCGCAAAACATAACGCAGGCAGATGGATATATCCAGAATTTTTACGCCGTAAAAATTTTACGGCGTAAAATAATGCGGTCAAATATACCATACACCAGCCCTGAGCATGTAGCGCAAGTGGTTGGTGCTCGCCATGCTCGCCCGCTGCGCGGCCTGTGCGTGGCTCCGCTCCCGGCGCAGGGCGCCGCACTTGCGCCACCCACTCCGGCCCGGTTGTCGGGGAAGTGTCAAGGAGAAGGAATAAGGAGAGAGTAAACACTCCCCGTTCTGCACTTGATCCCGACCAACCCAGCAATCAGGCCCCCGAACCTCAGAAGAGGTGTCGTGCGAAGCCGTTTGGACGGAGTGTGCCATCATGTCCATGTCTGCCTCGCAACTCAATCTGTTCGATACTACAGTGCTGTCAGGTGAACTTGCAGCCCTCTGGTCTCTGGAGGATGACTAGCCCATACCGGAAGTCTCACTCCCCTCCCCTCAGACCTTCCGCATCCCGCAGCGGGATTTTCGTCTGAATGGCGTACGTGGTCTGGCTCAAGGCGGGAAAGCGCGTGCAGAAGCAAACATCGCAGCGATCGCCCTGCTCGCGACACTTGAACGCGAGGATCGAAACGCCACGGCAGCAGAGCAGGACGTGCTGGCCCGTTTTACGGGCTTTGGTGCTGGTGAACTGGCCAACAGCCTTTTCCCGCCAACAGGCAGAGAGGTACGCAAGGGATGGGAAAGTCTTGCTGCAGAACTTGAACATCTAACGTCGGAGACAGAACGCGCCGGTCTGCAACGTGCTACCCAGTATGCCCATTATACGCCCGAACTGATCGTTCACTCGATGTGGGACATGGCCCTGCGTATGGGGTTTCGTGGCGGTTCGGTGCTTGAACCGGGTTGCGGCACGGGGCTCTTCATCGCCGCTCTCCCAGAAAAACTCGACGGCAAGATCGCTTTTACCGGCATTGAGAACGACCCCATCACTGCCCGTATCGCGCGCAAGCTCTACCCGAACCAATGGATCCGCAGTGAGGACTTCACGCGTGCCCAGCTCCCACAGGGCTATGATCTGGCGATTGGCAACCCTCCCTTCAGTAACCGCACGGTGCATGGTCGTGAGGGACTGGAGAGGCAGGGTCTGAGCCTCCATGATTTCTTCATCGCCCGTTCACTCGAAGTTCTGCGTCCAGGCGGGATCGCCCTGTTCGTAACCTCTCGTTACACACTGGACAAGACTGATCCGACAGCCCGACGGATCATTGGCGAGAGTGCTGACCTTCTTGGCGCCGTGCGCTTACCTGAAGGCGCAATGCGGGACGCTGCCGGGACTGATGTCGTAGTCGATGTGCTGGCATTCCGCAAACGTGAACCTGGAGAAGTGTCCTCCAGCGCACACTGGATTGAAACAGCTGAAGTTCCCGAGAGCGACCACGGGAATGGTCCGCTACTCGTAAACCGGTATTTCCTTGATCACCCAGACCAGGTTCTTGGCACACATGTCTGGACTACAACGCAGTTTGGTCCTGGCTACACCTGCGCGCCTCATGCGCAGAGAGAGCTTGATCTTCTTCTTCCGCAAGCCCTGAACCGGATCGCACCCAACGTGCATTTCCTTCCCCCTCGCGAGGCCCGCATTGTCCGACCAGCCGGTGAGGGCGTCACTATTGGAACTGCAGCAAGTGGGGCTGATCTCAAGGAGGGAAGCTACTTTGTTGATCGGGGTGTGCTGCACCAGATCATTGAGGGACAGGCCCAGATCGTACCGATCCGCAAGGCAGGACAGACAGAAGGGATTTTTGCCAAACATGCGCGGATCATTCGTGCGCTGGTGCCCATCCGTGATGCTGCGCGCAGTGTATTGCGGGCGCAGATGCAGAACCTGCCTTACGGTCCTCAGCAGCGCACTCTGAAAACGGCCTATCAGAGCTTCGTGCGTGAATTTGGGCCGATCAATCATACTCGCACCACGCTGCGCGAGAACCCCGAAACAGGCAAGACACGCGAAACCCAGCGTCGTCCAAACCTGCAACCCTTTCTGGATGACCCTGACGTCTGGCTGGTCGCTTCGATCGAGGAGTATGACGAGCGCATGGATACGGGGCGCATGGGACCGATTTTCTCCGAGCGTGTCATTCATGCCCCAACAGCGCCGGAAATACATGGAGCCCATGACGCGCTGGCTGTGTCCCTGCATGAAACGGGCCGGGTGGATCTGCCTCTCATTGCCGAGTTGCTGGGACGGAGTGAAGCCGATGCCTTGGCTGAACTGGGGGAGAGCATTTACCTCGATCCCGAACGCAGCGAGCAGGGCAGGGACGTCTGGATCACGTCTGATGAGATGCTCTCAGGCGCCGTGCGAACCAAACTGACTCTTGCACGCGAGGCCGCACATCATGATCAGCGGTATGCACGCAATGTCAGCGCCCTTGAAGGCGTGCAGCCGCCGGATCTGCGTCCTTCTGAAATTACGGCCCGTCTGGGTGCGCCCTGGTTGCCCGTCACTGACATTGAGGACTTCGTGCACGAGGTCATGGGGATTGAAACGACTATTCGTCATACCCCAGAGGTCGCGTGCTGGAGTGTTAACCGTGCGCCGTTCCTGTCGCGCGCAGAAGCAACGTCTGTCTGGGGCACGGAACGACGCAATGCGGCTGAACTTCTGGAGGACGCGCTGTCCCAGTCCATTCCCAAGATCTGGGATCACTGGCGCGATGAGAATGGCAATGACCGGCGCGAACTCAACACGCAGGAAACCGAGGCAGCCAAAGAAAAACTGGCGGCTATCAAGAGCGCGTTCGAAAAATGGGTCTGGCAGGATCCCGAGCGTTCGGACCGTCTCGTAAAGCTCTATAACGAGACCTACAACAACCTTGTGCCGCGTGCCTTTGATGGCAGTCATCTGCGTCTGCCCGGAGCGAGTAGTGCGATTACCCTGCGTGCGCATCAGAAGCGCGTGGTTTGGCGGATTATCGCTTCAGGACGCACCTACATGGCGCATGCCGTGGGAGCGGGGAAAACATTCTCCATGGCCGCGGCCGTCATGGAGCAGAAACGGCTTGGACTGATCAGCAAGGCCGTGATTGTGGTGCCAGGTCATTGCCTTGCACAGATGGCGCGTGAGTTCCTCATGCTTTATCCCACGGCCCGGATCATGGTGGCCGACGAAACCAATTTCGTTAAAGCTAAACGTCAGCGTTTTATTGCCCGCGCAGCAACCGAAAACTGGGACGCGATCATCATAACCCATGATGCTTTTAAGTTTATTCCGGTGGAGGCGGGTTTTGAACGGGAGATGATTGAAGACCAGATTGCGTCATACGAGGCCATTCTGTCTGGCCTGGATGGCGATGACCGTATCTCTCGCAAGCGCATTGAACGCATGAAAGAGGGGATGGAGGCTAAACTGGAAGGATTAGCCGCCCAGAAGGATGATCTCCTGCATCTGGGTGAAATGGGCATCGACCAGATACTTGTGGATGAAGCCCAGCTCTTTCGGAAACTCTCTTACGCGACCAATCAGTCCGATCTGAGAGGTGTCGATCCTAACGGCTCACAGCGCGCATGGGATCTTTTCGTAAAAACGCGTTACCTCGCGAAGACGGATCCAACACGTCCGCTGATCATGGCGTCAGGCTCACCTATCACGAATACCATCGCCGAATTGTGGAATGTCGGACGGTATATGGATCTGGATGCTCTTGTCGCA
>NZ_VHON01000080.1:0-1373 GCF_008690365.1 Acetobacter sp. DmW_136 | reverse complement strand
CCGTCCGTTATGCAAGAGTTTTCTGACCCATATTGACGTGTGATCGTGTGCGGTCTTCTGTAAGGCCTGTTGATGTGGCCTTTCAGAAGCCACTGGCCGGTATGGTGATCAGCGGATCAGATCCAAATCTCACAGGCGTGCTTTAAAGCACAGAGAAATCCACTGGTTTTTCCGATCCGGATCAAACGATCATGCGCCCATTCAGGTCATCGCCCTCTCACACCCCTACCGGTTCCATCCGCAGAAGCCAAGCCATCGCTCAGGCTGCCACGGACAGGGCCGGATCCCGATAATCCTCCTGTTTTGTTGCCATAGCCCAGATGGCCCGTGCCATCCTGTTGGCCAGGGCAATGGCTACCAGCATACGGGGCTTGCGGGCGAGCATCCGCGCCAGCCAGCTTCCCGGTGCAGGGGCCTTACGGCTGGCCCAGTTCACCAGGGTCATGGCACCCATGATGAGAAGCCTGCGGATATCAGCCTGCCCGGCTTTTGATATCTTCCCCAGCCTTTCCTTTCCGCCAGATGAGAACTGACGGGGCACCAGCCCCAGCCACGCAGCAAAGTCGCGCCCGCGCCGGAAGCTCTGCAGGTCAGGCGCAAAAGCTTCAATCGCAAGAGCGGTCAGAGGACCCACTCCAGGCATGCTCTGCAATCTGCAGGTGTTTTCACTTTCCTGGGCAAGCATCCTGATCTTCTTTGTTCTGGCATCAATTCGCACACTCTGCTCCGAAATCTGTTGCAGCAGATCAAGGCATTCCTGCCTTACAAGATCTGGCAGAACTGCATCATCCAGCATGGCTTCAATGCGTTTGATATGCGCAATCCCCTGTGGCACGACGAGACCGAATTCATACAGAACGGCACGCAGGGCATTCACCAGTTCCGTGCGCTGGTGCACCAGACGCTGCCGGGCCCGGAAAAGAACGCCACGCGCCTGCTGCGCTTCAGTGCGTGGTTCGACAAAGCGCATTTCCGGCTGACGGGCCGCAATGACGATCGCTTCCGCATCAGCAGCATCGTTCTTCTGGCGCTTCACGAAAGGCTTCACATACTGCGGAGCGATCAGTCTGACCTCGTGACCAGCTCCTGCCAGTTCGCGAGCCCAGTAATGCGCGCTCCCGCACGCTTCAAGAACGACCAGAGCAGGCGGCTGCGTGGCCATGAACTGCATAAACTGCTGACGACGCAGCTTTTTGCGAAACATCACCTCGCCCGCACGCGAAGCTCCATGAACCTGGAAAATGTTCTTTGCCAGATCAACGCCTATCACTGTATCCTTCATCTGCCGTCCTTTCGCGCAGTCGTTTCTTCCAACGACCATTCTGGCACATTGCGATGCCGTGCGGGGAGGACGGCAACCACCCCATCTCACA
>NZ_VHON01000008.1:0-76666 GCF_008690365.1 Acetobacter sp. DmW_136 | reverse complement strand
GGCTCTGGCTCTGGCTCTGGCTCTGGCTCTGGCTCTGGCTCTGGCTCTGGCTCTGGCTCTGGCTCTGGCTGGATTGTGGATGCATTATCATCCACAGCAACTGCTTTTTCGGCAGAATCTTCTACAATTTCAGATTTTTCTACCACAGCTTCAGATAGTTCAGTTACCTCTGTTGCAGTTTCTGGTTGCTTTTCAGCCTCATCTTGTGGGGCTGTTTCAGATGCGGGCACACCACCGCTTTGCAGAATCCGCTGCACACCTTTGATGGTATAACCCTGAGTGTAAAGCAAATCTGCAATATGGCGTAAAAGCTCTATATCGGCTGGCCGATAATACCGGCGGCCACCACCGCGCTTTAACGGACGCACCTGATGGAACTGCGTTTCCCACAACCGAAGGGTATGCTGCGGCACATGAAGTTCATCTGCCACTTCGCTGATTGTCCGAAAAGCAAAGGGCCCTTTATCGGAAGGCGCTGAATTCGTGCTTACATTTTCCGTTGCCGGAGGAGACTGCTCTCCCCCTGTTTCGGAAAAAGTCTGCGCCTCATCAGTCATGATCATGCTCCGCTTCTGCATCTAGCGTTTCGTGGTTTACTTCAGCGCGCAGAAGCTGACTCGGACGAAAGACCAAGACCGAGCGCGGCAAAATCGGAACTTCCTCACCCGTTTTCGGATTACGACCGCTCCGTTGGCCTTTTTTCCTAACCGAAAAAGTGCCAAACCCGCTGATTTTAACACTTTCGCCGCGTTCAAGAGCGTCCATCACCGTCTCCAGAACATCTTCCAGAAGAACGGAGGATTCTTTACGAGACAGGCCAACCTGCTGATAGATCTGCTCTATCAAGGATGCACGTGTGACAGTTTCCATAAAAATTAAAGTAACACGCTTACACGCCGCGTCAATTCATTCACGCAGTTGTGCTTACAATATGTTCTAAAATTATAGCCTTACTAAAGCGGAACCCCATGTCAGACCACCACCCAAGGCTTCCATCAAAACCAGGTCACCTTTCTGGATACGTCCATCACGCACAGCCTCATCCAATGCCAAAGGCACAGATGCCGCTGAGGTATTGGCATGCCGATCAACCGTTATCACCACCCGCTCAGCAGGCAGGTTCAGCTTTTTCGCAACGCCTTCAATAATGCGGATATTCGCCTGGTGCGGCACCAGCCAATCTACATCTGCGTAAGAAAGGCCTTCAGCTTCCAGCGCTTCATCTACAGAAGAAGAAAGTTTGCCAACGGCATGGCGGAACACATCACGCCCGCTCATTTTCAGATGTCCGCTTTTATCTGGCTGCCCCACGGCACCATCCACATACAACAGATCGCCCGCTGTACCATCGGAATGTAAATGCGTGGAAAGAATACCGCGCTCACCCGGCTCATCCGAGGCAGAAAGCACGACTGCACCAGCACCATCTCCAAACAGCACACAGGTTGTACGGTCTTCCCAATCCATGATGCGGGAATACACTTCAGAACCGATAACCAGCGCGTTCCGAATCTGGCCGGAACGGATAAACGCATCTGCGGTGGAAAGTGCAAAAATAAAGCCAGAGCACGCGGCAGTAATATCAAAGCCAAAGCCCTGCTTCATGCCCAATGCGGCCTGAACACGTACAGCCGTTGCAGGAAAAGCCTGATCTGGCGTAGCTGTCGCCACAAAAACTGCATCAATATCTTCAGCCGTTAGCCCCGCATAATCTAAGGCGCGCCGTGCGGCCTCTGCCCCCATGCTGGCTGCCGTATCATTCGGCCCAACAAGATGGCGGCGGGTGATACCTGTGCGGGTTTTGATCCATTCATCTGATGTTTCAAGACGTTCTGCCAGCTCTGCATTGCTGACAACCCGATCTGGCAGGAAACCGCCAAACCCTACCAGAAGCGAACGTTTCGCCATAAACCGTTCTTTCATTATCAGCCAACAGCATGCGGTAGCGACCCAACATGCCGCTACTGATCAGACAGTCTTGTACCAATCAGGAAACGGGAACCGCTGGCTCGCGCTCCTCCGCATTTTGCTGGGGAGAGAGAAGTGCACTCATATGGGAGAGACGATCACGGATACTGTCATTAAATCCGTGCGTCACCATATCCATCGCCACATCAACCGCTGCGGCAAAACCTTCTGCATCCGTGCCGCCGTGAGACTTAACAACCACACCGTTCAGGCCTACAAAAACGGCCCCATTGTAACGGCGCGGATCAAGCCATTCCTTCATGCGTTCCAAACCCGGACGCACAAGCAGATATCCAATTTTGGAAACAATACCACGCTTAAATACGCGCCGCAGGAGAGTGGTTGCCATTTTAAGCACCCCTTCCCCGGTTTTAAGCGCGACATTTCCGGTAAACCCATCAGTTACAACCACATCGGTTGTGCCTGCGGTAATATCATGCCCTTCCACAAAACCATGGAACTGCGAAGCCAGTGGGCTTTCTCGCAGGGCTTCTGCTGCTACACGCAGCTTTTCATCACCCTTCAGCTCTTCCGAACCGATATTGAGCAACCCGATAGAGGGCGCAGGCAGCCCCAACACAGCCTTGGCAAAAGCTTCACCCATTACGGCAAACTCTACAAGGTTGCGCCAGTCACACGCCACATTCGCACCCAAATCCAGCATGACCACATCACCCTTGATGGTAGGGCTGATGGCCGCCATGGCCGGACGGGAAATACCCGGAAGGGTTTTAACAACAATCTTGGCCAAAGCCAGCATGGCACCGCTGTTACCAGCAGAAACCACACCACGGGCGCGGCCACTTGCCACGGCATCCATGGCAAGGCGCATGGACGATCGCCGCATCCGCAAAGCAGATGTTGGCTTCATATCCATTGGGATAGACTGATCCGTATGCGAGATAGTGCATATGGATGCAGCCTTGGGGTACTTTGCCAGCAAAGGCCGCAACTGGGATTCATCCCCCAGCAGCAGCACCTTGATGCCTCGGTGCCGTTCAGCGGCGGCGGCGAGCCCGGCGACAACAACTTCCGGAGCCCCATCACCTCCCATTCCATCCACGGCAAGGCTGAACACCTCGTCCTGTTCAGAAAGGGAATTATCTGGAATCTCGGTCTTGTTCATGCCTGCTTCTCTGCCATACCGCAGATGCCTTGCTCCCACAGAACGCGCATCACGCTGCAATGCGCGTTTTACCGCAAACCCACGCTATTAAGCGCGGACAGCAACCTTAAGTGCCTTACCAGAAGCAACCACTTCACGACCATCGTAATGGCCACAATGGCTGCACACATGGTGCGGGCGCTTCAGTTCGCCACAGTTAGAGCATTCAGCAAAAGCTTCCACGTTCAGAGCTTCATGGCTGCGACGCATGCCACGACGTGAAGGCGAGGTTTTCTTCTTGGGTACAGCCATGAGCCCGAGCCCCCTCTTGAAAAACGGTTTAAAAACGCCCGGCAGCGTGTTTTTTCACCCCACCGAACAACAACACAGGTTTATCACCAGACTGAGCCGGGGCCTCTAGCAGACAGCAAGCATTTTCGCAAGCAATCCGGAAAGAAAACCCGTACCGCGCCTAGATCAGGCCTTCCCCGGTTTTAGCCGAGACAGGGCCGCAAAGGGGTTCTGCTTTTCATCCTGCTCCCCTTCTTCCAGAAGTTTTTCTGCCTCTTCCTCGCTCAGAACAAGGCCTTCTGGCAGATCAATTTCCGGCGCATGTGGGTATGGGTCCAGATCAAGCGCAAACTGCTCTACCGCAGCTTCACCCAAGTCAATATCCTGCCCTTCATACGGAATTTCATCAATTGCATCCAAATCAGGCTCTTCGGGTTCTACAAACCGTTCAGCAGGCACAAACCGAATGTTGAATGCTCCTGCCAGAACATCCTCAAAGTTTTCAAGGCTGACAACGCAGGTCTGCGTATAATGAACAGCCAGCGCACCTTCTGCCTCCACCACGCTGTGCCTATCGGCCTTAAGCAGATACCGACAGCGGAAAAGTGTAATTTTTGGCAAACCAAGCCGGCGGGCAATCGCTGCACATTCCTGTTCTGTTGCTTCCACCGTCACTGCAGTTTCCTGCCCTCCGATTCGGCGCAATGCCATTGGGCGGGAAAATTCTGGTTTTTCAGACATGGCAGCCTCCTGAGCTGGCAGAGGAAGATCGTTTACAGGGGCGCATACACTTACGGGCACATCCCCATCTGCAACGCTTTTTCTAATTGGGGCTTTTTGAAGGAAAGCTAAAGGGGGTAAAGTGTAAAAACGAATGGAAAAAACCATTCTGTAATTGACGCTTCGTATCAGTTTGAGGCATCCGACTGTTACATGGCCGCGATGTGCGGATGCCTTAAATGTTATACTTAGGGAAGCCTCAACCGAATGAAGCAGCCACGCCAGAACAAAATATCACGCCTGCGGAATACCTGCGGCGCGTTGGCGGCAGTAATAGCGCTTTCTGGCTGCGCCGTGTTTGGGCCAACCCCCACCCCCCGTGGCTCTTTGATTGAGGCAGATGATTACAACCAGCTTATCCCCGGCGCCAGCACACGGGCCGATGCGTTAGATCTGCTAGGCTCCCCCACCACCAAGGGAGCGTTTGATGACAACACATGGATCTATATTTCCATGAGCACATATCTGATTCCCATGGATTTTCCGGGAATCGGCAAGCAGCAGGTTGTGGTGCTGAAGTTTGATGATGCGGGCAACCTTCAGAGCTTACGCACACTGAACAAAAAAGATTCCCGCTCTGTAGCCATGATCAACAGCATCACCCCCACGCCGGGCACAAAAATCAACATCCTACAGCAGATTTTGGGGAACGTGGGCCGCTACAACCCCATGCAGAACATGATGGGCGCGGGCTCCGCAGGCGGTGGCGCTGGCGGTATGGGCATGAACAATCAGGGGCCAGGCCACTTTGGTTCTGGCAACTCTCTATAACTGCCCGCGGGTCTAGCGCGGCAGGAACAGCCTGACGCGCAAGCCACCCATTGGGGAATCCAGCAATTCCATCTCGCCGCCATGTGCGCGCACGATATCGCGTGAGATTGTTAACCCCAGCCCGGTTCCACCCCCACGCCCACTCTCAAAAGCCCGTAGAACGCTGTCTCGACGTTCTGGAGGGATACCCGGCCCATCATCATCTACCATCACCACAACGCCATCTGATCGGCTCTGAGCGCTTAAATTGATATGCTTTGCATAGCGCCGCGCATTATCCACCAAATTGGTTAATGCGCGGCGCATGGCATCTGGGCGCATATGCACGCGCAACCCCTGTGCCACACGCACAGAAAAAACATGCGCGCCAGCCCGCCGGGCCGCAGCAGCCACGTCTTCCAAAAAGGGTTCTATTTCGGTTTCTGCAACGTTTTCGGCCCCTTCCCCCCGTGCAAAGGCCAAATAACTAGCAATCATGTGCTCCATTTCAGCCACATCACCAATCATGTCTTCCACGTCGGGTTGAATATCCTCTGCACGTACCATGCCGGTACGGGGCATCATGTCCAAAGAAAGCCGCAAACGGGTGAGTGGTGTGCGCAAATCATGCGATACACCCGCCAGAACCCCCGTGCGTTGCGATACAAAACGGTAAATTCGATCCTGCATGCGGTTAAAGGCCACAGCAGCTTTACGCACTTCCTGCGCCCCTGCCGGACGAATAGGGCCAATATCACGCCCAAGCCCAAACTGTTCGGCCGCATGAGCCAACCGCCGGATAGCCCGCACTTGGTTACGCATGAACAGGCTGGCAATCACAAACAGCAGCAAGGAACTACCAACAGCCCATGCCACAAACAGCCAGATCTGCCCCATATCCAACCGTTTACGCGGTGCTTCCACATCCAGCACACCATCTGGCAACTGAATGGAAATTTTGACTGTATGGGGGTCTGCCCGCCAGTTTACAAAAAACGGATAGCTAATGGAGGCACGTAAGGCGCGAGCCAGATCTTCATCCATAGGCCCCAACACATGGGTAGAGCCAAAACGCCTAAGCCGCGCATTGGAATGCCACGATTCCACCAACTGCAAATGTTGCTGAGCTTGCTCTACAAACCACTGCCGGTCTGCCGGTTTTTTCAAATGCTCCAAGGCGTTCAATGAGAGCACAATTTCCGATGTAACGGAATCTGAAAGACGCCGCGAGGCAACCTGTAGAAAATTACCGTAAAACACTTCCAGCGCGATGCCCTGCGTGATCAGCAAGGGAATGAACACAATCAGCAAAGATCTCGCCAGAAGCGAACGTGGAAGCACGCGCCGCATGGATTTTTCCACCCTGCGTGATTTCCAGAATGAGGATGGAAAAAGCTTTGGCCCGCTGCGCTGCATGATCTAGTCTTACAGCCCGGGTTTGAGCACGTACCCACGCCCACGGATGGTATGCAGGTATCGTGGTTCCTTGGGGTCGGGCTCAATACGTCGCCTAAGACGCGTAACCTGCACATCTACGGCGCGTTCTCCAATTTCCGCCATATCCAGCGCCTTGGCAATTTCCTCCCGCGAGAACACATCATTGGGCCTGCGCGCCAATACGGAAAGCAGAGCGGCCTCCCCTCCCGTAAGATGGATGGTGCCATTGGGGCCACTAAGAATAAGCCGAACCGGATCAAACTCCTTATCCCCTAACCGCACGATGCGCAGATTATCCGTGGCCGGAGCAGGCTGATGCCGACGCAAATGTGCTTTCAAGCGCAAAAGCAGCTCACGCGGCTCAAAAGGTTTCCCCAGATAATCATCTGCCCCAGCTTCCAGCCCCGTAATGCGGTCTGCTGGCTCTCCTCGTGCTGTAAGAAGCAGAATGGGAAGTTCCTGCCCCTCATCACGCAGCGCGCGTGTTAGCTCCAAACCGTTTTCACCCGGCATGGTCACATCCAGCACCATGGCATCGGGCTGAATACCTTCCAGCGTTTGCCGTGCTTCTGCCGCACTCGCCGCCACGCTTACCCGAAAACCGTGCTCAAACAGGTAACGCTGCAACAGCCGCCGCAACCGTGGATCATCATCCACCACGATAACATGCGGGGCGACATCTTCTTCCACACTCTCGCGCTCATGCTCCATGCCGCCCTCCTTTTTTGCCTGCTGCATCTTCATTCAGCACAGACCGACTCTGCTCGGATAACATTCCACGCATCACGCGCCGAAACCCTTCTACGGCGGCACCTCCTGCCTCCCGGTACGCTGCCACAAGGCGCTGGCGCACAACAGCAAACAATCTGGCTTCTGCCGCCTTACCTTCTGGGCTTAAAAAAAGCAGACGCTGCCGCCTATCCTGGCGGCCCGGTTGGCTTTCCAGATACTGCCTTGCGTCCAGTTCATGCATGGTGCGGCCAAGGCTTTGTTTTGTCACCCCCAACACAGCTTGAAGGCGGCTAACTGGAATACCGGGGCTAAATGCCAGAACCTGCAAGACCCGGTAATGCGCGTGCCCCAAACCATCTTCTTCTAAAACGGGCTCAACAGCCTGCGCCATATCGCGCGATGCCAGAAACATGAGGGTTTGCGCCAGCCTCAACTGTTCTTCCCGTAGAAAGAGCAGGTCTGCCCCTGCTGTTTCATGAGGTAGGGACATATGCATTCAGGCTCCCTGCTTTTAAGCGCGCGCCATAAAGGGAAAACCACCCATACGGGCCTTGATACGCCCAAAACGCAGAACATCTGCCAGACGCCTGTCCACAAACGCAGCCAAAGCAGCTTCATTCTCGCCACGGGCCAGCCAGTACAGCAGCACAGAGGCATATACGCCACCCAAGCTCAGGCGCTTGGTCATGTAAGTTAGCCCAGAAGAGTCATCCTGCGCTGCCTGCCAGATGGCATTAACGGTGCGCATCATGCTTCGGCGCAGCGCTTTTCCCTCACACGGTGCCAGCAAAACAGAAAGACCTTTACGTGAGGCTGCACGGACAGACGCATCTGCTGGAAGCCGATACAGCAGCGCCTGCCTTACCCGCTGGCTTAGTCGAGCTTCTTCCGTATCCCACATAGCTTCCAGCATATCTCTGTCACACAGATCAAACCACGCTTCCACAAGCTCCGCACTCCCACCCGGAAACAGCAGGTCAGCATCTGGTCCTGCCACTTGCAGCAGAACATCCATGCCCCACCCACGCTCTCCGGCCACCGCAGCCATTTTACGCAAGATCTCATCCCGCGCTGGGTCACGCTCCAAAGGCGCAGGCATAATGCCAGCAGCCAAAGTTGCCACTGCCAATGAGATAGCCTGACTTATCTTACCTGCACCCGTGCTCATGCTTTATGCCCCATACCGTGTGATTTCTTTTGCAAATCCAAATTTGCTCATATCCGTCATCCGCATGGGATAGAGGATTCCATCCAGATGATCCATTTCGTGCTGCATGACATGCGCCCGAAAGCCTGTGGCCATGCCTTCCACTTTCTGACCATGCTGATCAAACCCAGCATACCATATGCGCTTATAACGCGGCACTTCCCCACGCAGGTCAGGCAGAGAAAGGCAGCCTTCCGCCCGTAGCTGCGTTTCATCATCAACAGACGTTAAAATCGGGTTGATCAAAGCCTGCACAGGCAAAGGCGGATCATCTTCTCCTTCACTGCGGGCCAACGGCACGCTGTAAATAAAAAGCCTTTGAGACACAAAAACCTGTGGGGCCGCCAAGCCTACGCCACCGCTTTCTTCCAGAGTTTCACGCATATCGGCTATCAAGCGCTGAATATCTGGGGCTGTGGGGTCTGGCACCTCCTGCGCGGACTGCCTTAAAACCGGGTGCCCCATGCGGGCTATTGCAAGAACTGCCATTTTTCACCCCATTTCTATGGAGGTTGCACAATAAAAGCACTCAGAAGTGCATTTTAAACACGAAAGAACAAATTGTATCTTGTCTAAAGGCCGTGTTATAGAGGCCGCCAACAAAGGAATCGGCGCCCCGCAAGGCCGCGACGGTTCCGGTTCCGTATAATCTACAAAAAGCCGGGTTACCCGGATTTTTCTGAAACAGGGGTTAGAGACCAAGTGCACGTTCTCGTCCGTGACAACAATGTCGATCAGGCTCTTAAAGCGCTCAAGAAGAAAATGCAGCGTGAAGGAATCTTCCGTGAAATGAAGCTGCGTCGGCACTTCGAAAAGCCGTCTGAGCGTAAGGCCCGTGAAGCGGCAGAAGCCGTGCGCCGTGCTCGTAAGATGGAACGTAAGCGTCTGGAACGCGAAGGCTTCTAAGCCTTTCCATCCTTCTATCCAAAAAAGGCCGGCATCCTATGGATGTTCCGGCCTTTTTTGTGCCTGCTATGTTTGATAGCTTCGCGCACATAAAAAAAGCCGCCCCACCTAAAGTGGAGCGGCTTTTTAAACTGGTAGCTTGCTAAAAACGTTACTTCTGGAGCTTATCCAGCTCCCGCACAATGGCTTCACCCATAACGGATGTGCCAACGCGCGCCATGCCTTCGCTCATGATATCTGCCGTGCGCAGACCGCTTTCCAACACGTTGGAAACTGCCTGCTCAATCATGTTTGCTTCTTCCTGCTTATTCAGGGAGTAACGCAGCAGCATGGCAAAAGATAGAATCTGCGCAATTGGGTTTGCAATGCCCTGCCCGGCAATATCCGGCGCACTACCATGAATGGGCTCATACAGCGCGGGGAATTTGCCATTTTCACGCACAGCACCAAGCGTTGCAGAAGGCAGCATACCCAAGCTGCCTGTTAGCATAGATGCAAGGTCAGACAGCAGATCACCAAACAGGTTGCCTGTTACAATCACATCAAACTGGCGCGGGTTACGCACCATCTGCATGGCGCAGTTATCGGCCAGCATGTGAGAAAGTTCTACATCCGAGAATTCTTTGGCGTGCACATCTGTCACCACTTCCTTCCATAGAAGGCCGCTTTCCATGACATTGCATTTTTCAACAGAGCACACACGGTTGGACCGCTTGCGTGCCAGATCAAACGCCACACGTGCCACACGTTCAATTTCGGATGTGGTGTAAACTTCCGTGTTCACACCGCGCTTGCTGCCATCTGGCAGGGTTTCAATACCACGTGGGTTGCCAAAATAGATACCACCCACCGTTTCACGCACGATCATAATATCCAGACCGCGCACCACATCCGGCTTAAGCGTGCTGGCATCAACCAGTGCATCAAACACTTTGGCAGGGCGCAAGTTGGCAAACAGCCCCAGTTCCTGCCGCAGCTTGAGAATGGCTACTTCCGGGCGCTTTTCAAACCCCACATGTGCCCATTTCGGATCCCCCACCGAGCCAAACAGCACAGCATCCGCAGCCCATGCCTTCTCGATTACTTCATCACGGATAGGCACACCGTATTCTGCCAGAGAAGCACCACCAACCAGATCTTCCGTAATATCGAAGGACAGGCCACGACGGCTTTCCAGCCAATCAATAACGTGCCGGACTTCCCGCATGATTTCGGGGCCAATACCGTCACCCGGCAGAACAAGAAGTTTTATGGCTGTGTTCTGTGCAGTCATCATGCAGCTCCAGAATAATCAATCAATATGAATGGAAGGCATCCAAGGTTTTTCCCGGTTTTCCCGGTTTTCATACCCTTCGATATTTGTTTCGTGCTGAAGTGTCTGGCCAATATCATCCAGCCCTTCCAACAGCATATGCTTACGGAACGGATCGATTTCAAAAGGCACTTCCTGCCCATCTGGCCGCACAATCACCTGCCGGGGCAGATCAACCGTAAGGCGGGCATTGCTGCCCATGCTGGCATCCTCCATCAGCTTATCGCAAATTTCGCGCGGCAGACGGATCGGTAAAATACCGTTTTTGAAGCAGTTATTGAAAAAGATATCTGCAAAAGAAGGGGCAATCACGCACCGAATGCCAAAATCCAACAATGCCCAAGGCGCGTGCTCGCGCGATGAACCGCAACCCAGATTATCATAGGTAATCAGGATTTCGGCTTTGCGCCATGGCTCTTTATTCAGCACAAAATCCGGGTTTTCTTTACCATCTGGCAGATAGCGCATAGCATCAAAGGCATTTTTGCCCAAACCAGTGCGCTGCGTGGTTTTAAGAAACCGTGCCGGAATAATTTTATCGGTATCAATGTTAGCTTCTGGCAGAGCTGCTGCAATGGCCGACAGAGTTGTAAACTTTTCCATTATGCCAGCTCCCTTACATCAGTCAGGCATCCGGTAACGGCAGCAGCAGCAGCCATAGCTGGAGACAGCAGATGTGTGCGCCCGCCCGGCCCCTGACGCCCTTCAAAATTACGGTTGGATGTAGAAGCGCAACGCTGACCTGGTGTCAGCCGATCCGGGTTCATGCCGAGGCACATAGAGCATCCGGCCTCACGCCATTCAAAACCGGCATCCAGAAAAATCTGATCCAGACCTTCTTCTTCCGCCTGCCGCTTTACGTTGCCCGAACCCGGAACAATCATGGCGCGCACGCCTTCAGCTACCTTGCGGCCAGCCGCTATCTGCGCAGCGGCACGCAGGTCTTCAATGCGGCTGTTGGTGCAAGACCCAATAAAAACCACATCAATGGGTGTGCCTGCAATTTTCTGCCCGGCTTCCAGCCCCATGTAGTCCAGCATGCGCTGCATTTGGGTGCGCTTGGCTTCATCTACTTCATCAGCAGGATTAGGCACAGCAGCCGTAATGGGCAGCACTGTTTCTGGGCTGGTGCCCCATGTCAGGCTAGGGCTGATATCTTCTGCCCGAAGCGTCACTTCCTTATCGAAATGCGCACCTTCATCAGAAGCCAGTGTTTTCCAGTAGACAACGGCCTTATCAAACTCTTCGCCCTTGGGGGCAAAGGGGCGACCACGCACATATTCAAATGTGGTTTCATCTGGCGCAACCATGCCTGCACGTGCACCGGCCTCAATCGCCATGTTGCACAGCGTCATGCGACCAGCCATGTCCAGACCACGAATGGCGGAGCCAGCAAATTCAATAACATGCCCTGTGCCACCAGCCGTGCCAATGTGCCCGATAATAGCCAGCATGATATCTTTGGCAGAAACGCCAGCCCCCAGCGCGCCATCTACCGTAACGCGCATGTTTTTAGCTGGCCGCTGCAGAATGGTCTGCGTAGCCATAACATGCTCAACTTCCGATGTACCGATACCGAAAGCCAGCGAACCCAGAGCACCATGCGTAGACGTATGGGAATCACCGCACACAATGGTCATGCCTGGCAGAGATATCCCCTGCTCTGGCCCGACAACGTGCACAATACCCTGATTGGCAGATAGCAGCGGGAAATACGGAACCCCGAATTCCTTAACGTTACGTTCCAGCGTTTCAATCTGGTTACGGCTATCAGCTTCTTCAATCGGCTGGGTACGGTCAGACGTGGGCACATTGTGGTCAACCACCGCCACCGTTTTTTCCGGATGGCGCAGTTTACGCCCTGCCAGACGCAAGCCTTCAAAAGCCTGCGGGCTGGTGACTTCGTGCACAAGGTGCCGGTCAATATAAAGAATGGAGGTGCCGTCCGGCAGAGTTTCAACGACGTGATCATCCCAGATCTTGTCGAACAACGTACGCGGGCCCATGCCCTCCTCCTTATATATTTCTTACACTACATGCACCAGCACACCTACTTGGGCCAGTGCTGTTGCGGTATGCCTATATATCAAAAAGACCCGACTGACATAGGCCAGCCGGGTTTTAAAAACCATATCAGACCGCAGTAAACGGTTATATGGTTTTAGTTGGCTGCCGGGGCAACCACTTCACGCGGGCGTTCTGCAATACGTGCAGACTTACCGCTACGGCCACGCAGGTAGTACAGTTTTGCACGACGCACCTTACCACGACGCACAACCTTGATTTCTGCCACCGTAGGTGCGTACAGCGGGAACACACGTTCCACACCTTCACCATTGGAAATTTTGCGCACGGTGAAGTTGCTGTTCAGGCCCTTGTTGGAACGGGCAATCACAACGCCTTCAAAAGCCTGCAGACGGGTACGTTCACCTTCCTGCACCTTAACGGAAACACGCACCGTATCACCGGCTTCGAATTCCGGAACAGCGCGCTCTGCTGTCAGACGCTTAATTTCTGCAGCTTCATACTGCTGAATGATGTTCATGTCGGTATCCTTCCTCAAACCCCAAAATGGTCTGTCTGTGCGGCCCCGCCCACAGCTTCAGCCATGTTTCTTTCCTTGCGAGCCAGCCAGGCAGACCACAGATCCGGCCTTCTTTCCCGCGTTATTTCTTCTGCCTGCTTCTGCCTCCAGGCCGCGATGGCGGCATGATTGCCCGAAAGCAGGATTTCCGGCACAGCGCGCCCTTCCCATTCAGCAGGACGGGTATAGTGCGGATATTCAAGCAGCCCTTCGGAAAAACTTTCCTCTACGCCACTTTCTTCACACCCCATCACGCCGGGCAGCAGGCGCACACACGCATCCAGCAACACCAGTGCAGCAGTTTCCCCACCAGAGAGAATGTAATCTCCGATAGATACCTGCTCGACGTCATGCGCTTGCAGCACACGTTCGTCCACACCTTCAAACCGACCACACAGCAACAACACCCCAGAACCAGCCGCATAACGCCGCACATCCTGCTGCGTTAAAGGCCGCCCACGTGGCGTAAGATACACACGCGGCACATCCGCTGGCGCTTGAGAAGCTGCAAAAGCAGCATCCACCACATCTGGGCGGATAACCATGCCTGCACCACCACCAAACGGTGTATCATCCACTGCACGATGCCGGCCCAGACCATGCTGCCGCAGATCTTCCGTCCGACATGTCCACAAGCCTTTTTCCAGTGCTCGCCCTGCAAGAGAAAGCCCCAGTGGGCCCGGAAACATTTCAGGAAACAGCGTGAGCACAGTGGCCTGCCAGTTCATGGCTGCACCTCTGTTTTCTGCCGTTTACCAACGCCACGTCCTTCTTCGCCCGAAACTTCTTCAGGGCGCACCACCGTAATTGTCCGTTGTTCCAGATGCACCTGCGGCACACAGGCCTGAGTAAACGGAACAAGGGAACCATCACTTAGTTCCAGACTGGCGCCAGCTCCATAATCATGCACCATCACAACACGACCAAGAGAAAGACCGTTTTCGAATGCTTCCATGCCAATAAGATCAGCATGATAGAATTCTTCTTCCTCAGGTTCAGGCAAAGCTGTGCGCGGCACATACAGGCGGGTGTTTACCAATGCCTGCGCAGCATCACGATCGGCCAACGGCGTACCATTGGCATCCCGCAATTCGGCCACGCTATCCGCCCCACGCCACCTAAGAAACCATTTACGGCCTTGATCATCCTGCAATGCCCCAGACTGCTCCAGCGTTTGTGGGTTTTCCGCATAAGCGCGCACACGCACAAGGCCGCGCACACCATGCGGTTTACCAACAACGCCCATCAGAATGAGGTTTGAGCACATGATGGTTTCAGGCTTTAGGCAGCAGCGGCTTCGGCAGCTTTAGCAGCTTCAGCAGCGCGTGCCTGTGCCTTCTTCTTCGGAGCAGACTTTTTCGGCTGTTCACGATAAGCGGGCTTAGGCGCCAGACCAGCGTTACCAAGGAAGCGTGCAACGCGATCTGTCGGCTGAGCGCCTTCAGACAACCAATGCTTGATGCGTTCTTCTGTCAGGCGCACGCGTTCAGCGTGGTCAGACGGCAGCATTGGGTTGTAAGCACCAACCTTTTCAATGAAACGACCATCACGCGGGGAACGGCTATCTGCCACAACGATGTGGTAGTAAGGACGCTTCTTGGCACCTGCGCGGGCAAGACGAATTTTAAGACTCATTCGGAGTTACTCCAGACCCAAAAATAAAAAACCCGAAAAACTGCTTCTAGAAACAGACCGCCTTAGCGGAAAGGATTGCCACCAGGCCCACCCGGCGGCCCTCCTCCTCCCATTCCTTTCGGCATGAGCGCGGACATTCCCTGGCGCATGAGACCTTTCAAGCCCAGTTTGTTGAAGCGCTTCATCATGGAGGACATCATATCAAACTGCTTAAGCAGCTTGTTAACATCCTGAACTGTAGATCCAGACCCGGCAGCAATACGCTTTTTGCGCGATGCCTTGATAATGGCAGGCTTTTTGCGCTCTGCCTTGGTCATGGAAGAAATAATGGCAAGGTGCTTTTTCAGGATCGAGGTATCAAGATCCTTGTCCCCCAAAGCTTCCTTAACTTTACCCATACCCGGCAACATGCCCAGAATACCGGAAATGGACCCCAACTTGTTGATCTGGCGGATCTGGGATGCGTAGTCATCCAGATCGAACTTGCCCGCCATCATCTTCTGGGCGAGGCGTTCACCTTCTTCCTGATCAAGCGTATCGGCGGCTTTTTCAACAAGCCCGGCAATATCACCCAAGCCAAGAATACGGCCTGCCACACGTTCTGGATAAAACTCATCCAGCCCGTCCAGCTTTTCACCCGTACCAATCAGCTTGATGGGGGCACCGGTAATAGCACGCATAGAAAGCGCTGCACCACCGCGGGAATCACCATCCATCCGGGTCATGACAACGCCGGTTACGCCCACAGCCTCATTAAAGGCCTTAGCGGTATTCACGGCATCCTGCCCGGTCATGGCATCCACAACCAGCAGGGTTTCTGCCGGATGCGTGACATCACGAATCTGCCGCACCTCATCCATCAACGCTTCGTCTATGGAAAGACGACCGGCGGTATCGAGGATAACGACATCGTAACCTTCAAGCCGCCCCGTATCGAGGGCGCGCTTGGCAATTTCTACTGGTGTTTGCCCAGCGATAATCGGCAGGGACGTGACACCAACCTGCTCTGCCAACTGCGCAAGCTGCAACTGTGCTGCAGGGCGCTGTGTATCCAGAGAAGCGAGCAGAACCTTTTTACGTTCACGCGTTTTAAGGCGCAGGGCCAGCTTACCAGAGGTGGTGGTTTTACCAGACCCCTGCAAACCAACCATAAGAACAGGAACAGGCGGAGTGGAATTGAGATTAAGAGGAACAGCACCCGCACCGCCAAGAGCATCAATAAGTGCATCATTGACGATTTTGGCGACAGCCTGACCGGGAGAAATGCTTTCCAGCACCTCATGCCCAACGGCACGTTCTTTAACTTTATTAACGAAGTCTTTAACAACAGGCAGCGCAACGTCGGCATCCAGCATAGCCAGACGGACTTCCCGCATTGCCTCCAGAACATCGGCTTCAGACAGCGCTCCCTGTTTAGCGAGGCCATCAAAAACGCCGGAAAGCTTGCCTGAAAGAGCTTCGAACAAAAGTATCACACCCCATAACAAGACGCGCCACTGCGCGAACACTCGCGGAGTGGCGGGCCTGATTTGTTGCAGGGGTTACGGGATACCCCTGCGAGAGTCAAGAACCTTCTGGCGGTTTACTTGCCAGATTTGTCTGCATCAGCCGCTGGGGCCGGATGTTCTACCGCATGCAGTTGATCCAGCAGATCATGAATTTTTACCTGACGTGCATGGATTTGTGCCAGCTGATCGGTTGTCAGCACATCATGGATGCGGGAAGCCGTTTCCAGATGCTGAGATTCACGCTGGGCGCGCAGGGTAGCCATTTCCTGCTGCAAAGTTGCAACCTTGTCTTTATCCACCGGGCCGGGAGATGTCAGGGCATCTTCAATCTGGCGATGAATTTTGTCGAAATCACCACGGAGATCCTGCGCCTGATCCTGACGGTGTGCTTCCTGCAGGATGGTCTGGATCTGCTTGCGCTGCTTTTTTGTAAGATCAATGCCATCCAGAGCATTCAGCCCTGCACCCGGAATACCGGGACCAAAGCCGTTTCCATTAAATCCGTTACCCGGTTCTGCATGTGCGCTTACGCCTGCAACAGAAACACCTGCAGCCACAATTGCTGCCAGAAGGGTCTTTTTGATTTTCATAATGTCTATGCTCCTTAAAAGCTTGAACTGCTCCATACTTGGGGAAGATTGCAAACTTGCCAAGGGTTACGCCGAATATAAATCCTTAGGCATTCGGGTTGACATCAATCCGCAGACTTGCGCGCTAACTCTAGAAAACGGGCGGCATCGGCCACTTCCCGCTGTATACCGGCAATACGGTCTGTTATTTCCGTATCCTCACCCCATACAGCCATCTGCATACGTTCATCCAGCGTTGCATTGGCCACCAGCTCATCTGCAGAACCTGCACCATTCACCAGCGCCAAACCCAGCACAAGGCTCCCCAATGCAGGCACGGAAACAGCAAGCACAGCCAATTCCGCTGGGTTCAGCTTTTCCATGGCATCATAGAGCTTTTGCAACGACTCTTCAGGCTGCACAATTGGCATCACGCCAGAGGATGTGTGCAGGGTGACACCATATTGCTTACGCAGCCAGTCCAGCCACGGATTCCATTCCTTACGCTGGGCTTGTGCCAGCTTACCTTCTCCCGGTTCCCGGTAGCACAGCAGATCACTTCCCGCATAAGCCAGAAGGCTGCGTAAAACCCCTTCCCGCTCAGCAGGAATACGCTCGATCATGGAGCCTGCAATGCCGGTAAGAGGCAAATCTGCAGGTGAAAAACGACCATCTGCATTTTGCCCGGCGGCTTGCCATTCCGCCGCCAGTGCATCTGCCAACGCGCGAGACTTTACACATAGCGGAGTCTTGCGTGGCAGACGAATGCTGCGCCCATCAAGTTGCACCACAAAGCCCTGCTCTTCCGGCGTGACATTGGCCAGCTTCCAGAACCGCTTACGGCCAGCAGGCGCATTGCCAGAAACATTATGTTCGGTAGATGCCATTTTCATTGGAACAGCCCCAAGCCACGCAACATGTTCATGACCTTTCCTTCCTTGCCCGCTTTTTTCTGCGGAGCATCTGGCCCAGCCACACCCTCACGCGCAGCGGAAAGCATAGAGGGGCAACTATCTCCCTCTCCATCATTTCCACCAATACTTATGCCGTATCGGCCCTCGTAAGCCGGGTCCATACGCGGTTTGGGGTCTGACAATGTACCTGTAACTGCAACATCGGAAGAAGCCGAAGCCCCACCCAGCAACACACGAGGAGACAGATGCATATCTAGCGCCTGAGAGCCCAGCCCCACTGTGCCGTGCCCATGCAGAACCAGAAACGGCGTTTCCAGCCCTAGCATATCAATGTTGGCGTTACCCTGCGCAAACTGCATATGGCTGCCAAAGCACCTGACTGGCATTTTGCCTTTAACAGGCACCTGTGGCCCTAAAAGGGTGCGAATAGCGGCCCCACTTACGCTGCCATCCACAACCGAAACCCCAAGGTGACCATCCAGATTGTTGCGCCGATCTTCCGGCGTTTCCCCTTGTGTGGAAACTGCTCCTACAAGCTGCACCGTGCCAGAAAGAGATGCAGAAAGGCCAAGCCAGCGCTCAACAACAGGCAATGGTAAAAATACAGGATGCGCCGCCAATTCAATCTGAGGCACGGCACCTGCGACATCATACACCAAGCGGCCGACCTGCTGGAAACCATTGCCCTCTGCCTGCACGGGCTCAAGCGTTAGCCTGCTATTTTGCAACGTAGCATGCGTGCTAACATGCGCCCATGTAACACCTTGCCAATTTACACTTTGCGCCTGCACATCCACCGCACCATGCGCGCCACGCAGCACATCCGGCACAGCATGGTGCCGTATCAACGCAGCCGTATCGGCAACATCTATGTGGCCATCTACCTTAAAATCATTGGCGGCTGGCAGATCACCACCGGGCGCCACATGCGCAAGCTGGCCATGCACATCCAACGCAGAAGCCCCAGCACTTAGGGTACCTGTGCCGTGTATGCTGGATTCACCCTGTGTAAGCGTTAAATCCACCGGCACAACCTGCTGCGCAACGTGCTCAGGCTGAGCCAACTGCTGTATTGTGCCAACCGTGCCGCGCAGGCTTAATACCTGCGCCCCAACCTGACCATCAATCTGGGTCGTCACCGGGTCTGTTGGCCGGGCTGTGTCTATCACCACACGTGTTAACGCGGCCTGTGGCAACCATGCGCCCACATCCACATTTTCTGCCCGCACATGCAGGCTTTGTGGTGCAGGCTGCGCCCCCTGCCCACCAACAGCCATATCTATAGATACGTTACGGCCATCTGGCAGATTTGCATGCGGAAAAAAGACATTCAGATCACGTAGTTGCGCAACAGAGCCACCAATCTGCAACGCATAAACCTTTTGGCCCTGTGGATCTGTGATGGACCCATCTATATGGGCCAACCCAGCAGGATGACCATTAACGGTAAGGGAAATTCTGAGCTGCATTGGCAACTGGGCAGACATTGGCAACAAAGGCCCAGTTTGCCCGGTAAGCGCTAACTGACCAGCCCCTTTACGCAGCTTTACGTCAAAATCAGGTGCGTTACCTGAAAGCCCTTTAACCTTGCCTTCGGCAACCTGAAACGCACCGGAACGATGATGCACTGCATCAAGCCAAGCTACCTGCGCCTGCGTGAGTGAAAGGTCTGAGACCGTTAGATTCCAGTGCATCTTACCGGAACTGGAAGAAGTCCCTCCACCGCTGCTCTGACGCTCCTGCGGTGTGAAGTGCCAGTTTGCCCGCCCATCCGCCAAACGCCGCAACTGCACTTGTGGGCTGATCAGGCTGACATCTTCAAACGCAATGCGGTGCGAAAACAGCGGCAACAATGCCAGCCGGGCACGGACTTGCCCGATATCCAGCATATTTACGCCATCTTCCGCCACGCTGGAAAGTTTGACGCCCTTTGCTTCCACCCATGGAAAAGGCAGAATCCACACATGCAACTGGCCGATTGTGAGGTGACGGCCTGTGCTACTTTCCACGGCATCGGCCAACCGTGTTTTAAGCCAATCTGCATCCTGTGTAGCAGATACAATCGTGGCACCGCCCAGCGCCAGAACAGCGGCCCCCGCCAACAGGCCGATTTTCCATTTCAGACGCATGTGCGTTTCTCCTGTTTCAACTTAAACCGTCCTTATCCTTGGCCACCACGGCGTGACGGTGGTGGTGTAGTGCCCGGCACAAACCCAAGGGTTCGGAAGGTTTCACGCATATGCGGCGGCAATTCGGCACTTACGGTTAAGCGCCCACCAGCCGGATGAGGCATATCCAGCATACGGGCATGCAGATGCAGCCTATCTGTAAAACCGGAAGGATGTGCAGCCGCCCCACCATATTTGGGATCACCCAAAATAGGCGTACCTAAAGACTCGCAATGCACACGTAACTGATGCGTACGCCCGGTAAGCGGTGAAAGCTCCAGCCAAGAAAACTTGCGCGCAGCCGAATCCAGCACTTCGTAAACAGAACGTGCAAATTGCGCATCGGCATCCTTGCGGTCTGCCGCCACGGTTATGGAACCGGGGCCTGCACCCAAACGCGCCAATGGCTGGTCTATTTCACCCGAAAGTGGGTCGGGCCGCCCAACCACAACCGCCCAGTAGATTTTTTTCACATCCCGGCCACGGAAAGATGCGGCCAGCTTGGCAGCCACACCGGGTGTGCGAGCTAACAGCAGCAAGCCGGAAGTATCTTTATCAATCCGGTGCACCAGCCGTGGGCGCGGGTCATCTTCTTCCCGCAGGCCATCCAGCATCATATCAATATGTTTGGTAATGCCGGGGCCACCCTGCACGGCAAGCCCTGCGGGTTTGTTAAGAACAATAACGTGCTTGTCCTGATACACCACCATCTTGCGGATTTCGCGCGCCAGTTTTTCATCCAGCGGGCGCGGCATATCTCGCGCGGGTTTAGCGGCCATGGGTATAGGGGGCACACGCACCGTTTGCCCCGGCTCCAGCCGAGTAGAAGCTTCTACCCTTTTGCCCTCAACACGAATCTGGCCTGTGCGGCACAGTTTTTGAAGCGCCCCCTGCGTAAGATGCGGGTAATGGCGGCGAAAATAGCGATCCAGACGAATACCATCTTCGTCTTCGCTTACGGTACGATTGACAACACTCATGCGCCGATATTCACGACTAACGCCGATCCCGCAAGCGGGACCACGTTTCTAGCCTGTGACGAACCTCCCGTTCATAGCCTCTGCCCGTTGGATTATAGAAGTTCTGCCGCCTCATACCGTCGGGAAAATAATTCTGACCAGAAAAGCCTTCTTCCGCATCATGATCATACTGATAGCCCTTACCGTAGCCGATATCCTGCATCAGCTTTGTGGGGGCATTTAGAATATGTGCAGGCGGCATGAGGCTGCCTGTGGCCTTGGCGGCACGGCGCGCAGCACCATAGGCTTTATAAACTGCATTGGATTTGGGGGCTGTGGCCAGATGTACCACAAGCTGAGCCAAAGCCAGCTCCCCCTCTGGTGAGCCTAGGCGCTCATATGTTTCCCACGCAGCCACAGCCAATGGCAGGGCGTGTGGGTCTGCCATGCCTATATCTTCTGCGGCAAAGCGTGTCATACGGCGGGCCAGATAACGTGGGTCTTCCCCCCCTTCCAGCATGCGGGCAAACCAGTAGAGGGCCGCATCTGGATCTGATCCGCGCATGGATTTATGCAGCGCGGAAATAAGATTGTAATGCTCTTCCCTATCCCGATCATACAAAATGGCGCGTTTTGCCAACAGGCGGGAAAGTGCCTGCGCATCCAGCGGCTTTTCTGTTTTCAGGCTTAAAAGCTGCTCCACCATGTTCAGCAGATAACGACCATCACCGTCCGCCATGGCGCGGAGGGTTACGCGTCCATCTTCCGTAAGCGGCAAGGGCCGGCCTGTTTCTTCCTCCGCCCTTACCAGAAGGGCTTCACAGGCAGGATCATCCAGCCGATTCAGCACCATGACCTGACAGCGAGAAAGCAAAGCCGAGTTAAGCGCGAAGGAAGGATTCTCGGTTGTAGCGCCTACCAGCACAACGGTGCCGTCTTCCACAACAGGCAAAAAGCCATCTTGCTGCGCACGATTGAAGCGATGAATTTCATCTACAAACAGCAGTGTGCCACCACCAGCTTCTGCTTGCCTGCGTGCGTTCTCGAACGCTTTTTTCAGATCCGCCACACCAGAAAACACAGCGGAAAGCTGCACAAATTTCAGCCCCGCAGCTTGGGCCAACAGGCGCGCGATAGTGGTTTTACCTACACCCGGCCCACCCCACAAAATCAGACTGGCAAGAGAACCACGTTCGAGCATACGCGTTAGCGCACCCTCTGGCCCCAACAGGTGCGCTTGCCCTACCACATCTTCCAACCGCTGCGGGCGCAAACGGTCGGCCAATGGCTGTGTGGGCGCTGGCTTTTTACGTGCGTCCGCGCTTCCCTCCTGCGATGGCTCAGGAGAAAGCCCAAAAAGATCATCACCCATTATCGGGGGTTCACGCTCTGCGGCCATGGCCTGCGTGCCTCACTTTAATCTGTCTCAATCTGTATGAATATATCGGCCCGCACGGCAGCTTTTTCCAGAAGAGAGGAGGAAAAAGCTGCTTTCAACACAGTTTAATCGTTCTCTGCTGGCAGTACGAAGGTGCTGGCTGGAATATCTGCGCCTGCATGCACATCAAACAAGGTTACGCGGGTTTCCCGCCCCTGCGCATCCAGCACACTCCATGATCGCAGAGCAACTGGTGTTTCATAAAAAACCAGTGTCAGACTGCCATCACCGGGAGAAGACGTGCGCACAAGCGTTACCTGCACCAACCCGTTATCATGCTGAAAGCCCGTAACTGTTACATCATCTGTCAGGCTCACATGGGGGCGCAGCAAAAGGCCCAATGGTGTGCGCTCAATGGGAATAACCGTGGTTTGATCCAGTTGGTTATCCCGGAACACAACCTTCCCGCCATTTGCCACCAGAAGCAGTGGGGATGGTGGATCATACGCCAGGCGCATCTGGCCGGGACGCTTCATCCATACGGTGCCGGTGGTGCGCTTTCCCTCTGCATCCAGTTGCTGAATGCGGGCCTGAAAGGTTTTGGATTGGTTGAGCGCCTGCTCAATCCTCTTCAGCCATGCTTTATCTGATGCAGAAAGCGCCACAGCAGCCGGTGCGGAAGAAGATGCCACGGGAATAGCCGTTTCACCGGTATCATCCTGTGCGTAAGCTTGGCTGCCAGCCAGAACCAACCCCATAGCCGCTGGCAGAACAGCCCGGAAAGTGGATTTCATGAACGTGGTTTCTTTCATATGAAACATGCAGGCTTATACAGCTATCAACCCAGCAACGAGCGCCAGCGCTACGGCCAAGCCAATTTCTCGATTAGCCCGAAACTGAGCCAAGCACAAAGCGGGGCTTGTGGGGTCTACCTTAAGGGCCTGTTGCCACAACAATATGGCAGGCACCACCAAAGCCACCCAAAACAACGGGCCAGCCCCCGCCAAAACAGCCGCCAGAGCCAACAAAACAAGCATCAGCCCGTAACAGGCGCCAATAAACCCACGTGCCCGACCCACCATAAGGCGAGAGGTGGATTTTACACCAATACGGGCATCGTCTTCCATATCCTGAAAGCCGTAGATGGTATCAAACCCCAGTTGCCAAACGATGGTTGCCGCATACAAAGCTGCCTGCGCCCAAGATAAATGCCCTGCGGCTGCCGCATACCCCATGGGAGCGCCAAACCCAAAGGTAAAGCCCATGACAAGCTGTGGCCACCACGTAAACCGCTTGGCCAATGGGTAAAGCGCTACCAACAGCAGGGATGACACACCCAACACCCACGAAAGGCTGTTTAACTGCACCAGAACAGCCAAGCCTGCCAGCAAAAGCAGCACCAAAAACAGTGTCGCCTGCTTCATGCTCAACGCGCCAGATGCCAGTGGCCGCCCCGCTGTGCGCGCCACCTGCCGGTCTATGTCCCTATCCCACATATCGTTTACAACGCAGCCTGCGGCCCGCATAACAAGGCTGCCAATACCAAACAGCACAATCAGCCGGATACGCTCGAAAGTAGCAACACCCTGAGGCAGCAGAATGCCCCACATGCCCGGCAGCCATAAAAGCCACGTACCTATGGGCCTATCCAGCCGTGCAAGCAAAGCATAGGCCTGCAATGCTGGTGGTAGATGGGCAATCCACCCTGTAATGCGGATATCTGTATGGCTGGAAGAAACTGACACGGCTGCTCACGTATCCTGTTCAGAAAGGCATATGGTGTTAAGGGCTGGTGTTCTATGCCACAAAGCGGGAATCACTTACACCTTTCAGCTTAGACAGACCCGGTAACCATGGTTGTAACAGATGCCACAGCGCACCTTCCGCGCCTTTACAATGCTCCAGAAACGTTGGGAGACGCCCAAACAGGCCTAACTCTGCCCATCGCGCCAGATCAGGCCCGCTATCTGGGCACCGTGCTGCGCAAAAAAGCCGGAGACCATGTGCGCATCTTCAACGCAAAAAGTGGAGAATGGCTGGCCCGCATTACGGAAATCCGGAAGGACAAAGGTTTTTTTGCGCTAGAACACCAATTGCGCTCCCCCACGCCACAACCTGCTTTGGTTCTGGCTTTTGCCCTATTAAAGCGTGATGCCACAGACTTGGCCTTGCGCATGGGCACGGAACTGGGTGTCACGCACTTTGTGCCCCTTATAACCGAACGTACCAATACTCACCGCATCAACCCAGACCGCCTGCACGCCATCGCCACCGAAGCCACGGAGCAATGTGAGCGCTTTGATGTGCCACACATAGAGTCCCCACAGTCATTCACAGATTTTCTGGCAAGCTGGCCACAGGAACACCGCCTATTTGCAGGCATAGAACGTGGAGAGAACCGGGCAATACATACCCCCGCGCTGCTACCCGATGCACATGCAGGTGATGGTTTTTTAGTTGGCCCTGAAGGTGGCCTAAGTGATAGAGAATGTCAGATGATGCTGAAATATTCCTGCATCACCCCAATATCCCTAGGCCCGTTGGTGTTGCGGGCTGATACAGCCGTTGCTGCTGGGCTTGCTCTTATAGGCTGTGGCTTGCGTTCGGCTGCGGTTTTGTCACAATAACGCTTCCATATCTTCGCTTTGCTGGCGCAGAGTGCGATTTCTCTGTTTTTCAAGGATCTGTGATACCCCATGTCCAACCCCGGCGCATCAGATGAAACCCCTGCCCGCACCGTTGCACAGCTGGCCGAAGTGCTTGCGCAGGGATGCAAGCCGCGTGACGCATGGCGGATTGGCACGGAACACGAAAAATTCGGCTTTCTGCGTCCAGAATCCGTAAAAGAAGGGCAAAAAGCTTATTCTGCCCCGCCTTATGCCCCCAATGGTATTGAAGCGCTGCTCAAAGGTCTGCAAAAGTTTGAGCCGGATGATTGGACATCTGTTCTCGATAACAACAACATCATCGGCCTGAAAGGGCGTGGTGAAGCCGCAGGGGCTGCTATCTCCCTTGAACCTGCTGGGCAGTTTGAACTTTCTGGCGCGCCTTTGCGCACGTTGCACGAAACAGCAGAAGAACTGACAGCCCATTTTGATGCAGTACGCCCTATTGCACGTGAACTTGGGCTGGGGTTTGCCCCTTTGGGCTTCCACCCCACTGCCACACGGGCAGAACTGCCGTGGATGCCAAAATCCCGCTACGCCATTATGCGTGAATACATGCCCAAAGTTGGCTCAATGGGTTTGGACATGATGCAGCGTACCTGCACCGTGCAGGTTAATCTGGATTTTGGGTCTGAGCAGGACATGGTGCGCAAAATGCGTGTTTCCATGGCGCTACAACCTGTAGCTACAGCCCTGTTTGCCAATTCTCCTTTTGTAGAAGGCAAGCCCAACAACATTCTTTCCAACCGCGCGCAGGTCTGGACAGATACGGACAACGCCCGCTCTGGCATGCTGGCATGTGTGTTTGAAGATGACTTCAGTTTTGAACGCTATGTGGAATGGGTGCTGGATGTGCCCATGTATTTCATTATGCGTGATGGCAAGATGCGCAACGTGGCGGGCCGCTCCTTCCGCGCATGGATGAATGGGGAACGGCAGGATGGTCTGGAAGATGTAACCCCCACCATTGGGGATTTTGAAGACCACATTACAACAGCCTTCCCCGATGTGCGGCTCAAGCAGTTTTTGGAAATGCGCGGGGCAGATGCTGGCTCACCTGAAATGATGCTGGCTCTTTCCACTTTGTGGACAGGCCTGCTGTATGATGATGCAGCCTTAGAATCCGCTTGGGAACTCGTTAAGTCTCATCCGTGGGAAGACTACGTGAAACTGCGGGATATTGTGCCACTTATGGGGCTGGATACGCCTTGGGGCGAAGGCACAGTGCGCGATCTGGCCGCACAAATGATTGCCATTGCCATGGACGGCCTACAGGGACGAGACATGACGGATGAAAGCGGGCAAACGGAATGGGTTTACCTCGCCCCCCTCACCTCTTTGGTGGCTGGTGCCCCCACACAGGCCGAACGTTGGTTGGAACGTTATTACGGCGCATGGATGGGTGATGTAAACCGCATCTTCCTAGAAGCTGAAGTCTGAACGACCGCATATAATACGACCAATAAAAAGCAGCGTCAGGCTGCTTTTTTTGTATTCAGAAACAAACGGCTTGCACTTAACGTGGCGGCAAATAACGCAACACATCCGGCCATAAGCAGGCATTTTTGCGTGGCCCCATGCACAAACCACGTAAAAAAGGCCGCAACCCCCATAGCCCCCAAGGTCTGCCCCGCTTGGCGCGCAACCTGCACCATACCACTGGCCCCGCCCGCGCGGTTATGAGGTGCAGCCACCATCATGGCCCGATTATTGGGGGGCTGAAAAAAACCAAACCCCCAGCCTGCTACACCGGTACGCCATGCAATATCCCACACAGAAGGATGAGCAGGCAGCAGCCACAACAAAAAGAACCCCAATGCCGTTGTACTCAGTCCGATGGAAGACAACACACCAGCAGAAACCTTATCCGCCACCCGCCGGATAAGCGGAGCAGCGCACATAATGCCTAACGGCCAAGGGGTAATCAGCAAACCCGTTGCAGCCGAACTAAGGCCAAGAGTGTTGTGCAACGTAAACGGCATGGAAACGATATAGAAATTAGAGGCCACAAAACCACAGAACCCGGTGATAAAAGCCACTGCAAATTCTGGATTTTCAAGCAGATCAACCGGCAAAATTGGTTGCGGAGCTTCTGCCTCACGCCGCACCAGCAGCACTCCGGCGGCAAGCCCAGCCAGAAGCAATGCACAGGAAATGGCTGTGTTTTGGGAATGCGCCAGCCCATCTCCTCCCATTACGGAGGCACCAAAAGCTAGCATACACAATATGCTGCCTGTAATATCCAACTTGCCAGAAGTGCGCGGTACTGTAGGCAATGCATAAAAAGCCATGCCCAAGGCCAAAGCCCCAAACGGCAAATTAATCCAGAACAACCATGGCCAAGACCCAATAGTGAGAATAGCCGCAGCAGCCGTAGGGCCTAATGCCACACCAAGCGCTACCACAACGCCATTAAGGGCAATGCCGCGCCCTATTTCTGCATGCGGGTAAATAAAACGCACCAGCGCGATATTCACACTCATAATACAGGCGCCGCCAATGCCCTGCAACACGCGCGCACCCGCCAAAATAGGCAAGCTGGTGGCCGTAGCACAGAACAGGGATGATACCATGAAAATGATAATCCCAACCTGACAAAGCCGGGCAAACCCTACCCTGCTCCCCAATGCTGCCAACGGCAGAAGAGAAACCAGACTGGCCATCTGATAGGCATTTACAACCCAGATGGATGAAGATGAGGATGCGTTTAAATCTCGCGCAATATCGGGCAGCGCAACATTGGCAATGGCGTAATCCAGCAATGCCAGAAAAACAGAAAGCGCCACAGCCAGCATGGCCATATTGCGGGCAGCTCCATGCAGCCCATCCACCACGGGTGCTGACTGAGAAGTGGGGAGCTGTGTCATGGAACAAAACGTCCTTCTGCCTGCAAGGCGTTACTTACCTGCTTTTTCTGGGAAACCAGAACGCACGCAGGCATGTTTCTCCCACCCACCTTGCACAGCCAATGTATGAGCCGCAGCCTCGCACGCCAGTTCAGACGCCATAGGCAAAACAATATGGGCACTACCTGATGCAGTGCCCCATGCAACAAGAAACCATGCAGCAATCATGGAGCCTATGCTTTCATCCTCATCTTGTCAGAACAGTATTTATAGTGGCTGCCAATACTGCTCTGACGAGAAGGCGAGACGACACCTATCAGATCAGGAATCTGCGTAAGGGTTTTTGGTGCCGCGCGTTTGCAGGCGGATAGGCACACCCGGCAGGTCAAACGTTTCACGCAGGCCATTTACGAGATAGCGCTTATAATCATCCGGCAGTTGCTCTGCCCGCGTACCGAATATGACAAACGTTGGCGGACGAGATTTAACCTGCGTAATATACCGCAGCTTCAACCGACGCCCCTGCACCAATGGCGGCTGATGGCGTTCCAGCATTTCCTCAAACCAGCGATTGAGGGCACCTGTTGGCACACGTGCGTTCCATACTGTCCATGCATCACGCACTGCGGGCAGCAGCTTGTGAATGGAAGCCCCGGTGAGTGCAGAAAAAGTAACAACTGGCACGCCCCGCATCTGCGCCAGAGAAATGCTCAGGCGGTCCAGAATAGCATTGCGCGTGGCTACCCGATCCTGCACGGCATCCCATTTATTCAGGGCCAATACGCAGGCACGGCCTTCACGTTCAATTAAGCGAGCAATCTGCAAATCCTGCTCATGCACACCCAATGTAGCATCCAGAACCAGTACGGCGACTTCTGCCATTTTCAGCGCTTCGATAGCAGCCGAAACGGACATTTTTTCCAGAGATTCATCAATGCGCGCTTTTTTGCGCAAACCCGCCGTATCTACAATTTCAAACGTATCATCGCCATCTCGCAGCGTTACGGCAATGGAATCTCGGGTTAGCCCTGCTTCCGGGCCGGTAATCATACGTTCTTCACCCAAAAGGGCGTTCATGAGGGTAGATTTACCCGCATTGGGCCGCCCCACAATAGCCACACGCAGCGGGCCTGTAGGACGCGGAGGTTCTTCCCCTTCTTCTACAGCAAAATCATCTTCTGCTTCGATTTCAGGTTCTGCCTTATGCTCCGGCTCTGCGGGCAGCCTATCGGCAATTTCCCACATCAAATCGGTCACACCTTCACCGTGTTCGGCAGAAAGCGCCAAAGGCTCACCCAAACCCAGCGCATAGGCTTCCATTGCAGAAGCCGTGCCAAGCCGCCCTTCGGTTTTATTGGCAACCAACAGCACAGGCCGGTTCTGACGCCGGATCCACTGCGCAAAATGCTCATCCGCTGGCGTAATACCGGCGCGCGCATCTACACAAAACAGTACCAAATCTGCTTCACGCACAGCGCTTTCAGAAGAAAAGCGCATCCGTCCAAACAAGCTTTCGGGGGCAGCTTCTTCCAAGCCGGCTGTATCAATCAACCGCACATAGCGCCCACGAATAAGGGCTACACCTTCCTTGCGGTCTCGGGTTACGCCGGGCGTATCCGCCACAAGCGCCTGCCTACGCCCGACAAGGCGGTTGAACAGCGTGGATTTACCAACATTTGGCCGACCTGCAATAACAACAACAGGCATATCCCCCGTAGGAAGCGGCGGAGGTGGGCGCATAGATTTGCGGCGATCAGCCATAAGAGCAAAGGTTCCCGTCGTTTGTCACGATCAGCATTTGGTTATCTACGATAATTGGCGGCACGAAAGAAACGGCATCCATGCTGTCTACTGATATAATTGCACCTGTTGCCGGGTTAATCCGCACCATACCATTTTCTGGCAAGGAGCTGAGACAAACCAGTTCGCCGCCCACCAGCATGGGGCCAAACCAGGTTACGATATCTTTGTGCACATCCACACGCCGGAAGCGCCGCAGTTGCGTAATCCAGCGCACATGGCCGGAAAGACGGTCAATACATGCAATCTGCTGATCTAGCGAGACCACAAAAAGCCAATCCCCCACGCAAAGCAGGCTGTTCTGGCTGGCAACCGAGCGTTCCCACACACGGCGGCCTGTGCGGATATCAATAGCAGCCAACACCTGCGCCATACTAACGGCATACACAATGCTATCAACAATAACAGGCAAGCCACGCACGCAGGAAAGATCCAACGTACTGGCCTGACTGTTGACGTTGCCCATCATGTCACTCCAGACAACCTCACCACTTTCCACTCGGAAAGCAACAAGATCACCCCCACCAAATCCGGCCACCACAATGCCGTTATCTACAGCAGGAGCAGGCTGGCCAAATACGGTGGTTTCCACAGATGTAGCAGTATATGCCCACAACTGGCGGCCTGTGGCAGAATCCAGCGCAAAAAACCGCTCATCAATCGTGCCAAAGAAAACACGCCCACCAGCAACTGTTGGGGCAGAACGGCCCGGTGCGCCGTTGGTGGTTTTCCACTTTACTTTGCCGGTTGCCGCATCCACCGCCATGGTTTGGGAAATGCCATCTACAATGTAAACAACACCGCCATCTACAGCCAAACCGCCGCCCATATTGGCAGAGTAAGACTTTTTGGGCCGTGGGTTATACGTCCAAATATGGCGCATACCGGGCCAAGAAAAAGCCCGCACAACACCTTGGGCATCCATAACAAACAGGCGACCATCCTGCACAACGGGTGGCGCAGGAATAAGCCCGCGGCCCAAAGTGCCAAGTGCAGCCCATGCCATGAAATCTGGCTGAGAGATACCGGCCCCGATATCCTTGCTCCACCTTTTATGCAGGCCACCCCACGCATAATTGCTGCCAGTATGGGCTGAAACACGCCCACAAATAGGCCATTCTGAAACACTCATAGGGGCAGGTATTGTAATGGGCGTATGATCGTCCGGATCAACCATCAGCCCAGAGCCGGAAGATAGAATATCCGTACGGTGCCCAGCCAGAATGGGCTTTCTATCACTCTCAAACATAGTGCACCCAGCTAGCGCGGGGGCCAAAGCGGCCCCTCCCAATAGGGCACGGCGTGAAAGTCCGGAACGTCTGGTTGCGCTGGATTTCTTGTTGCTGCTCATTCTACTAGCCTGCTGTCGGATCAAGGGCCTGCATCATATCCTGCGCCCGGTTGCGTACGCCCTGAGGAACATCCTGCGCAGCCTGTAGCGCTGCAAATTTCTGCCGCGCCTCTGCCACATGTCCTTCGCGCACATCCAGAACTGCCAAGGCTTCCATGGCCAAACCATTCCATGGCTTACCTTTGCCAGTAAGCAGCGCAAGGCGAGAACGCAGCGTAGCGGGCTCTCCCGTATCCAACTGTTTTTGGCACCACAACAAGGTTGCCAGATCACGCAGTGCAGAATCCGCATTGGGGTCCTTCTGTACGGCATCCCACGCAGCCAGCGCCCCTTTTACATCACCCCGCGCTGCCTGCACGCCCCCTTCCTGCAAACGGGCCAGAACAGCCACACCTTTTGCATCGGAAGATGCTAATTTCTGCAACGAGGCCAAGCCCGCCTGCGCGGTAGTGGTAAGATCTACCGTGCCTGAAGAAGGAATTGAGGGCAGATGGTCTGTCTGCCGCAAGGCCGTAAGATACGTTCCTGTGGCTTCCAACGCCTGAGATTTCTGGTTGGAAACATGCCAAGACCACGCACCAATGCCTGCAAGCACGGCCACAACCAGCCCAAGGCCAGCACCGGCATAGCGCTTTGCTGCCATACGCAGGCGCTCGGCCTGCATTTCCTCATCAACTTCCTTGAAAAGATCCTCTGCCACGGTCTGGCCTGTTCCTGTCTGCTGGCGTTCTGCCTGACGGCTTTGTGTTACCGTCTATCTGCCTCAGCCGGGGGTATCATACAAGTCATACAGGCAATCAGCCTGATGGCGGCTCTTTTACTGCTGTACCAGAAAACAGCCGCCCTGCCGAAAACTTTAGTGCTCTGCCTTCTGTAATTTGCTGCCACCAGCCTTGAGAGCCGTGGTTAACTTGGTGAAATTACCAGCAATACGTTTTTGCACGGTGCTGCTGCCCTCATGGATATGGGCAATTTTTTCACGCGCTTCGTTGCTAATAGCTGTCTCTTCCTTAACGGCAGCCTTGGCTACACAGCTATTATAGGTGCGTGCTGCTTTTTCGTACGCACTTACCTTATCAACGCTGGCGTTATATTTATCAACGGAAGACACTTCTACAGAAGGTGCAACAGGTTCTGCGCCACAGGCGCTGGCTGTCCACATCTTGTCTGCTGCCTGAGCAGGCAGGACAAGTATGCCGCACAACTGCGCCGCTGCAAGCCCGGCGATAAGATAAAAACCTTTCCTAATCATTCCTGTATCCCCGATTCAGAGCAGAGATATTTTTCTGCCCAGTTTATAACTCTACCATCAGCAAACGCTTCTTGCACAGGCAGCGCAAATGTCCACACCTGCGCGCACTGGGTTGGAAAAAAAACCGGAAGACAGTATAGGCGCGATAATGCGCATTCTTTTCATCACGGCTACACGTCTGGGCGATGCCGTGCTTTCTACAGGCCTGCTGGCATATCTGCACCAACGCTGGCCAGATGCGCGGTTCACCATGGCATGTGGGCCTGTTGCTGCCGGGCTGTTTAGTGCGTTTCCCGGACTCGAACGCACCATTGTAATGGAAAAACGTCCCTATGATCTGCACTGGTTTGATCTGTGGAAAGCCTGCGCACCTTTGAAATGGGACATCACGGTGGATCTGCGCGGTTCTGCCGTTACTTTTCTTTTACGCTCTGGCCGACGGTTTATTATGCGCGGAGGCCGCCGTGCAGGCGCACGCATTACACATTTGGGAAGCACCCTAAACCTTTCCCCCCCTCCGCTCCCTACTGTTTGGGTCAGCCCGGCTGATCGCGCAAAAGCACAGCACATTATTCCTGATACCGCGCCCATTATTGCCTTAGGCCCTACGGCAAACTGGACAGGAAAAATCTGGCCAACAGAGCGTTACCTGCCCTTGTGGCAACGCCTTTGCGCTGCATACCCACAGATTCGGCCTGCCATTTTCTATGGCCCGGGTGAGCAGGAAGCTGCGCTGGCGCGCCCTGTTCTGGAAGCTTTGCCCCATGCCATTGATGCTGGAGGCCATTTTTCCCTTACGGAAGTTGCTGCCATGCTGGCTCGTTGCCACCTGTATATTGGCAATGATTCAGGTTTGATGCACCTGGCTGCCGCAGCGGGCACACCCACTTTGGGACTTTTTGGACCATCTCGTGCATCGGAATACGCACCTTCTGGCAAAAATGCGCGCTGGATTGCCGCCCCCGGCCCAGAGGGTGAAGCCCCCATAGCCGGGTTGGATGTTGCAGATGTGGCCACAGCAGCGCTCTCCCTTCTTAAGGAAACCGGCATATGATGAATGGTACTGCCAACAGGCTGAACTCGCAGCCCTTGAAAGTTGCGCATATTATGGCCGGTGCCCCCACAGGCGGGGCAGAACTGTTTTTTGAGCGCCTATGTATTGCACAGGCTGCCGCCGGGCTTTCTGTTCTGCCTGTTATCCGCACCAATCCGGAACGTAGCCAACGTTTACGTGCAGGCAACCTTGCGCCGGTGGAACTGCCTTTTGGCAACATGCTGGATATACGCACCCGCATGGGCCTGCGCTCTGCCCTTAAAGAGTTTTCCCCTCGCGTTGCCGTTGCATGGATGAACCGTGCCGCACGCTTTGCCCCCCAAGGCAATTGGGTGCTGGCCGGGCGGTTGGGGGGATTTTATGATCTTTCCAATTATCGCCGTTGTTCTCATCTTATCGGCAATACGCATGGCCTGGTACGCTGGATGCGTGAGCAAGGCTGGCCCACCAACGCCACGCATTACCTGCCTAATTTTGCCACGGACCTTGCTGCCATACCGCCTGTATGGCCCACATTTTTGCCGCAGGGTACGCCCTTTCTATTGGCATTAGGGCGGCTACATAAGAACAAGGCTTTTGACGTTCTGATCCGTGCCATGAAGCATGTGCCTCATATTCCACTTGTTATTGCCGGAGAAGGGCCCGAGCGCGCAGCGCTGGAAGCGCTTGCCCAGCAGGAAGGTGTGGCTGAACGCGTATTTATGCCCGGTTGGGCCAACCAACCCGGAGGCCTGTTGCGCGCCTGCTCTGCCATGATCTGCCCTTCCCGGCACGAGCCATTGGGCAATGTTGTAATTGAAGGATTTTCGGCCTGCAAACCGGTTATTGCGGCTGCCTCTCAAGGGCCAAGCGAACTCATCCGTAATGGTGAAAACGGCCTACTAGCTCCGGTAGAAGATGCAAATGCTCTGGCAGCACAGATCTGCACTGCACTGGAAACACCAGACCTAGCAACCCGTATGGCGCAGGCCGGCCGCAGGGATTATGAAGCAACCTATGCTGTCACACCCGTTTTGGATGCGTGGCATAAGTTTTTGTCCACGGTGGAGGCTGGGTAAATGTGCGGCATTGGGGGGCTGATTTATACGCCCGGCACGCAGCCATGTTCCGAATCGGTTCTGGAACGTATGGCGCAGGCCTTAGGCCATCGTGGCCCCAATGGGATACATATTGCCCGATTGGGCCGTGCAGATATGGTGCATACACGTTTAGCCATTATTGATCTGGAAGGTGGAGACCAACCCTTAACCAGTGGTGATGGTACGCTTGTTGCCAATGGTGAGATCTATAACGACCCACAAATTCGCCAGCAGATCGGGCCAGAGTATTTTCAAACCGGGAGTGATTGCGAATCTCCCTTGCTTTTATGGGAGCGTAATGGATGCACCTATACACGCGGGCTGCGTGGCATGTATGCCATTGGGCTGTACGATAAAGCCCAGCAGGAGCTTTTACTCTCGCGCGATCCATTTGGAATCAAACCACTCTATTTTACCGAATTTTCAGGCGGTATTGCCTTTGCATCCGAGCCTGCCCCTTTAATCGCCTCTGGCCTTGCCCCGCGTGCTATTGCACCTGCTGTGCGCGATGAACTGCTGCAACTTCAGTTCACCACTGGGTGGGAAACAATCTTTCCCGGTATTCAGCGCGTTATGCCGGGAGAAACCTTGCGCATTAACCAAGGGCGCATTCTGGACAGGCAACGGCAATCACCCATTCCGGCCCACGCGCCTTTATTTACCTCTGAGGCCGAAGCTCTGAACCATCTTGATACAGCCTTGATGGACAGCGTGTATGCGCATGAGCGTGCAGATGTGCCATTTGGGCTGTTTCTTTCTGGCGGAATAGATAGCGCCTGTCTGTTAACGGCCATGAGCCGTCTCCCCCGCACCACGCCTTTACGCACATGGACAGCTATTTTTGATGCGCCGGGTGCAGCGGATGAAGCGGATGCCGCCAGCGCATTGGCCAAGCACGCCCGCACAGAGCACGAAACCTTGCGCATTACAGCAGATATGGTGTGGCAGCACCTGCCTGCCATTGTGGCCAGCATGGATGATCCGGTTGCGGATTACGCCATTATTCCAACATGGTTTTTAGCTCAAAAAGCTGCACAGGACGTTACCGTTATCCTTTCGGGTGAAGGGGGGGATGAACTGTTCTGTGGTTATGGACGTTATCGCTCTGCCAGCCGCCCTTGGTGGAAAGGCAAACGGCGCATGTGGCGGCGTGGTATTTTTGATAACATGAATATTCTGCGCCACCACCCAGCCCATTGGCGTGATGGCATAGCCGCTGCAGAAATGGCCGCCGCAGATGCCTCAACACCACTTTCCCGTCTGCAAGCTGTGGATATTGCAGAATGGCTGCCAAATGATCTGCTTATCAAGCTGGATCGGTGCCTTATGGCGCATGGGTTAGAGGGGCGCACACCGTTGCTGGACCCCATTGTGGCCCAAACAGCATGGCGCCTGCCCGATTCCATGCGCCTACGTGATGGCAAAGGGAAATGGCTTTTGCGCAAATGGTTACAACGACACAATTCTGCTGCACGCCCCTTTGCCCCCAAGCAAGGCTTTACTGTGCCGATTGGCACATGGATCCGGCAAAAAGGTACGCACCTCGGAGACCTGATGGCGCGGCAGGAATGTATTGCAGAAATTGCCCGACCAGACCGAGTAAAAGCCCTATTTCGCGCAGCAGATAACCGCAGAACGGGTGCAGCCGCATGGACACTTTTGTTCTACGCTTTGTGGCATCGGACACATATTCGCAATCTTCCGCCAGAAGGCGATGTGTTTTCCGCCCTAAGTCAGTAAGGTTTGAACAGTTTCTGTTCCTTATCTCAAAAGCCCCCTCTCTTCCTTCGGGAAGCCTTTGTTCTTTTATGGGAGAATGTAAATGCCTTCCCCAACACATATCACCCGGCTTGAAAACCGCACTGTTCTCAAGCTTTCTGGTGCTGACCGCGTGCGTTTTCTGCAAGGTCTGGTTACGGCGGATATTGCTGCGCTGGAACCGGGTGATGCCACATGGAGCGCTTGCCTGACCCCCCAGGGCCGCTGGCAAGCAGACTTTTTTGTGGTTTCAGATCCTGATGATACCTGCCTGCTGTTAGATTGCGCCACAGAACAGGCCGAAAACCTGAAGACCACTCTTCGGCGCTTTCGCCTGCGTTCAGATGTTCAGCTAGAACTCACCGCCCTGCCCGTACATGTGGCGTGGGGAAACCCACCGCCAGACAGTGTGTTGGAAAACGCCATTAGCTTTCGGGACCCTCGGTTAGAAGACGCAGGCTGGCGGCTTATTGATGCCGCGCCGGATACTCCAATAACTGCTACAGAACAGGACTATAATCTGCACCGCATCATATTGGGGCTGCCGGATGGTGTGCAGGATTGCGAAGTAGGCCGCACTTTGGCAGCCGAAGCCAATCTGGACCTTCTGGGCGGCGTATCGTGGAAAAAAGGCTGTTATATGGGGCAGGAAGTTACGGCCCGCATGCATTACCGCACACTGGTAAAGCGCCGCCTGATGCCTGTTGCAGCCACATCCCCCCTGCCCGCACCCGGAACATCCGTGCTGTGCAATGGTGTAGAGGTGGGCACATTGCGCTCATCCCAAGATCATGTTGGGCTGGCATTACTAAAAACAGAAGCCGCCAATAACCAACTCACCTGTGCCGAGCATCCGCTTGTCGTTCGCCTACCTACGTGGCTGGAAACAGCACTTAAACCTCAAACATCTTCTGATTCTAATCCTACGGAAAAACCATGACTTATATTGCCCCACCAGCAGCAGAACTGGATGCCATGCTGGATGTTGTAAAATTTGATGCCTCTGGTCTGGTTGCCGCCATTGCTCAGCAGCACGACAGCGGCGAAGTGCTGATGATTGCATGGATGACGCGTGAAGCCCTGCGTGAAACATTGGAAAATGGGCGCGTCTGCTATTATTCCCGTAGTCGCCAGAAACTCTGGCGTAAGGGTGAAACATCTGGCCAAATCCAGCACCTTATTGAAGCCCGGCTGGATTGTGATGCAGATGCTGTGCTGCTGCTTGTGAACCAGATTGGCGTAGCATGCCACACCGGCCGCCGTAGCTGCTTTTACCGGGCGTTTACACCAGACGGCCTAAAAGAGCTGACAAAGCCGGAAATTGACCCCAACCAGCTTTATCACAAACACAATTAAACACGTTTAACCGAGCGTCTTAGCCGTATTTTTACGGTTAAGAACCTCCAAAACAGCTTCTGCTGCAGCATCGGCTGGCAGTTGGCCCTGTGGCCCTTCCAGCCCGTGCAGAACCGTAGCAAAAGCCTGTTTCTGAGCGTGTGCCACATCTGTATTTTCAAACAGAATTTGCACTTCACGCGCCAACACATCTGCGCGGCATTGCTCCTGTAAAAGTTCGGGCACCACAGCACGGCCTGCTAACAAATTCACCATAGCTACAAATGGCACTTTAATAAGCCGACGGGCAAAAAAGGCTGTTATGGGGTTAACCCGATACGTCACAGCCATTGGCACACCGGCCAGAGCCAGTTCCAAGGTAGATGTGCCTGATTTGGTTAACGCGGCCCCGGCTGCGGCAAAGGCATCATGCTTGTCATGAATATCCGTAACGATAATCGGCTTTACGGGCCAATCCTGCGTGGCACGTTCCACTACATTTGCCACAACTGGAGAAACTGGCACTACAGGCACCACGTCTGGCATGGATGTTTTAAGCAGACGCAACATCTGCCCAAAAACTGGCAGCAAACGCGGCGCTTCTGAACGGCGGCTACCGGGCATAAGCACCAGTATTTTGGCGCTCTGTGGCAATCCATGCTGGATACGAAAACGCGCCGCATCTCCATCCTTTGCGCCGGATTGTAAAACCGGGTGACCTACAAAGCGGGTTTTTAGACCATGCTTGCTAAAAAACTTTTCCTCAAACGGTAAAAGGCACAACAACTCTTCCCATAAACCGGGAAATTCCTTCACCCTTTTTTGCCGCCATGCCCAAACCTGCGGTGCAACATAATGCACGCGCGCAATGCCTAAACCGCTTATTTTTTTAAGAAGCCTAAGGGCAAAGCCGGGGCTATCTATGGTAATCACTAAATCCGGCTTTTGGGCTGCAATATCCTGCGCAGCTTCATCCAGCCGAGCAGAAAGCTGACGCACGCGGGGCAAAACTTCCACCAGCCCCATAACAGCCAGATCCCGCATGGGAAACAAGCTTGCCAGCCCTTCCTCTTGCATACGCACGCCCCCTACGCCTGCAAAGCGCATCTTGGGCATACGGGTGCGCAAAGCATGCATAAGGCGTGCGCCCAATACATCGCCACTGGCCTCACCAGCCAGAATCCAGACAAGAGGGGAAGAAGAAGGAGAAACCATGCATCACGCATAAAACGCCGCAACACAGAGCACAATCATCTTGTCTGTGCATTACGGTAGGATATCGTTAACAAGGCATGTATATCTTACAAATAATGCCTCAAAAGTCTTTCTTGCCCCGAAACACTTTTGATGCCCGATTAATACGCCACTCCACACTCAACCAAGGGACAACTTGTTTCTCGTGACAGTTAAAACCTATATTCATGAATGGACAGACCAGCCCGTCCGCAATGTTCTGGCTGGCATGGTGGGCACTTTTGCACTTATTCCAGAAGTTATTGCTTTTTCTTATGTGGCTGGGGTTGCGCCCTCTGTGGGACTATTCGCCTCGTTCGTTATCAGTATTGCCATTGCCATTACGGGTGGCAGGCCGGGCATGATTTCCGGGGCTGCGGGGTCTGTTGCCCTTGTGGCAGCCGAGCTCGTGCATAGCCACGGCCTGCAATATCTGCTTTTGGCCACACTGCTGGCTGGTGCATTCCAGATTATTTTCGGTTTGCTGCGTTTGCAAAGCATGATGCGCTTTGTCTCGCGCGAAGTGGAAACTGGATTTGTAAACGCACTGGGTATTCTTATCTTTTCCGCGCAGGTACCGCAGATGCTGCACGTTACGTGGCATACTTATGCACTTATCGCACTTGGGCTGGCTATTGTTTACCTTTTGCCGCGCATCACCACGGCTGTACCTTCCCCTTTAATCTGTATTCTTGTGCTAACAGGCATTACTTTTGCGGTACCTATACCTGTGCATGTGGTGTCTGATTTGGGAGAACTCCCCTCCGGCCTGCCGCATCTTACTTTGCCAAATGTGCCTTTTTCGGCAGAAACTTTTAAAATTGTGCTGCCTTATGCGTTTGCCATGGCCATGGTGGGCCTTTTGGAATCCCTCATGACAGCCACTGTGGTGGACGAATTAACAGACACGCACAGCAACAAACGCATGGAATGCACCGGGCTTGGTTTTTCCAACATCATGGTGGGCCTATTCGGCGGCATGGCTGGTTGCGGTATGATTGGGCAGACAGTTGGCAACTTGCGGTATGGCGGGCGTGGCCGACTTTCTACCTTTACGGCTGGGGCATTTTTACTGCTGTTGCTGGTTGTGTTGCACCGCTTTGTAGCCCAAGTGCCTGTTGCTGCGCTGGTGGCCATTATGATTATGGTGTCTGTCAGCACATTTTCATGGTCTTCCCTACGAGATCTGGTAAAGCATCCACGCCTTTCTTCTACCGTCATGCTGGCTACTGTTTTGGTGGTGGTGTTAACGCATGATCTGGCAGCAGGCGTAGCCTGCGGTGTGCTATTGAACGGGCTGTTTTTCTCTTTCCAGGTTATGAAACTTGTTCAAGTAAGCAGTACGTTTTCAGAAAGCCACAACACGCGCACCTACTACGTGCATGGGCAAATGTTCTTTGCCTCAGCCAGTGTTATTGCCGATGCCGTGGATTTTCAGGACACAGCTTCAACTATCGTAATTGATCTTGAAGATGCTCATATCTGGGATATCAGCGCAGCAGATGCCTTGGAAAAAATTGCATCTCGCCTAAAAACACGCGGGAAAACAGTTTCCATTATCCATGCTGATCAACGGGCAGAAAAACTTCTAGCTTCTTTGGGTCATGATACCTTGCTGGCCTAGGCCATTTATACAACAGAACAACTTTCAAAAAGGAGGCATGAAAAATTCATGCCTCCTTTTTATTTCAGGATTTTTTAAGCCCGGGTTTTGGCAAAAGCCGTAAACCCAACACACATACCGCTACGGCTGCATATATAAAAGGTTCAATATACCACTGCTTAAATGCAATGGCGTAATGGATACATGCCAAAACCATGGCGACATATACCAGACGATGCAAACGCGCCCATTTTTTACCCAACCGTATGATGGATTTGCGTGTGGATGTTGCTGCCAACACAATCAAAATAGAAAATGCAAGGAGCCCGAATGTCAGGAATGGACGTGTTAAAAAGTCTTTCCATATCCGCTGGACATCAAACCCGCGTGCCCACCAGAAATAAAGCGTAACGTGCAAAGCCGCGTAACTGAAAGCCAACAGCCCAAGCGGGCGGCGGTAAACCATTAAATCAATTTTCAAAAACCGCTTGAGCGGCGAAATCATAAGAGAAATAAGCAAGAACCGAAATGCATAACGCCCAAATTCATGCAAACAGGTCTTAAATGGATTTGGCCCCAGATCCCCCGAAAAAGCACCAGCCAGATAAGAGACTGCTGGCAGCATGAACAGCACATACAGCAATACCTGCCGCGTAAGGGGAGAAAGGCGAAACCGCCGGCTTCGGTCTGGGGTGGACAATGGCATGGGGTTTTCTGTTCTCCACTGTTTGAGGCACCGCAGCCACTTACGCTGAGTGCATGATTACCCTTACAAAATCAGCCTTATTGCGCAAGAATACTGTGCAATCGTAACAAATTACATCACGCCCAGACACGTAAACGCGAACAGTGTTTCCCAAACCTATCCAAGACATATCTTGCTATTCAGGTTTATAATTCTGCTCATACAAACAAGAAGGTTCATTCAGCATGACAACTCAGCAGACAATCGGTTTTATTGGGTTTGGTGCCATGGCCAGCCGTATGGCTGCTCATCTGGAAAAAGCCGGATATGCAACCCTTGCCTATACTCCCTCTGGCAAGGGGGGAGATGGCGTAACCCGTTTTCTGCCCACTCCGGCAGAAGTGGCCAGCAAGGCAGATATTGTTCTGGCCTGCGTACCGGATGATGAAGCCCTTGCCGCCAGCATGTACGGGCCACAAGGCGTTCTGGCAGGCATAAAGGCAAATGGTTTGCTGCTGAATGCCAGTTCCGTTTCCCCAGAAGCCGCAGATGCCCTGCAAAAAGCCGGACAGGAAAAAAAGATCTGCGTTATAGATTGTCCGGTATCTGGCAGCACACCAGAAGCAGAATCTGCCAATCTGGTTATTCTGGCCGGTGGAGATGATGCCGCTATTGCGCGTGCTCAGCCCATTTTTGATAAAATTGGCCGCATTACCATTCATGCAGGGCCATCTGGCAGCGGTGCGCGCCTTAAACTGGTGATCAATGGCATTATGGGTGCCGGGTTGGCCGCTGTGGCAGAAGGTATTGCCTACGGGCTGGCCGCTGGGTTGGATCGTTCCATGCTGTTTGATGCGCTGGATGAAATGGCTGTTATTTCTCCGCACCACAAGCGCAAGATCAAAATGGCCAAGGCAGGAGATTTCTCCCCCCAGTTCCCTGCTCGCCTCATGCAAAAAGACATGCGCCTGCTCATGGATGCCGCAGCTCGTCTGGCAGTGCCCGCACCTACGTTGGCAGCCGTTACGCAGCAACTTTCCCTTGCCCGCCGCGCGGCAGAAAATGCTGATTATTCGGTTCTGATTGGCGTGATGGAAAAAATTGTCGCCAACGACGCCTGAATACCAGCGCGACATACAGCAAGCCTGTCCCCTATTCCGCGGGGCAGGCCTGCCTGCTCGCTTCCACGCGCCAGATCACGCTTTGCCAACACCGCAGGTAAAGCGGTTTTACGACATTGTGGCTCCAAAGCTGCAAAATCACATTCTTGCAAAAATGTCTTTCCAGCCTGCCTGAGTTGTTCCTGCGTGCCGGGAAACAAAAAACGGCCACTCCCTGCAAGCAACGGCCAATGTCTTAACATGGAGCCTGCCCCGTAAGCCGCCCCTCCGGCTGCCAAGCGTTGTAGCTTATCAGAATCCTGCACACCCAGAAGTTCGCCTATCGCCTGTTGGAAAGCACCAGCGCCATCGCGCATCATAAGCACCCAGCGCTCTACCTCTTGCGTGGTCTCCAGTTCCATTTCTCGCGCAGCAATCATTCTCAGGCACGTTTCACGCTGCACTTGTCCGGATTCCACAAGCCTCATAAGGGCGGGGGCCAAAATATGTTCTGGCTTGCGTTGCTGCTCCAGCACCTCTCGCCACCATTGCAGGCGAATATACCCAGCCATTGGCCCTGCCACAGATGCAGAACGTGCGGGAGCCAAAGCGCGAATCAACTCATTATGGAAAGCCAGAAGAACATAAGCGGCATCACGCACAGAAGCCGGCAGAAACCATAAACACAACGCCCGGTCTGGGTCTGCCTGCACAGCTTTTTGCACTTCCATTGCAAGAGGCTGATGTTCCTGCTGCGCCATTGGCTCCGATATCCCCCTTACCCAAACGTAGCTTGATGTGCAGGAAACCTGTGCATGGCCCATGCGTTTGAATAATCCCGCTTTCCTAACGGAAGGCCCTTATTGTAAGCCCTGCTGGCAAGGCAAGTTTCCGTGAGTATGGCTGCGCAAGGCACATGTCATGCGCCTTTCCCTTGACGCATCTGCCCTGCGCCCATAGCTCTGGAACTCAGGTGTGTTCCCTCACACGCCCCGCCTTTAGAATACGGAGTATTAAAATGGCTTTTGAACTGCCTGCCCTCCCCTTTGCACCCACCGCACTTGGCCCACGTGGCATGTGCCCAGAAACGCTTGAATACCATCATGGCAAGCATCATCTGGCCTACGTCAACACCCTGAACAAGCTGCTGGAAGACAAGCCCGAATTTCAGGGTAAGTCTTTGGAAGAAATCATTCTGGCTGCCCACGGCAAAGCAGATCTTACCGGCCTGTTTAACAATGCTGGCCAGCATTGGAACCATTCCTTCTTCTGGAACTGCCTCTCCCCCAATGGCGGTGTGATTCCAGAAAAGCTGGCTGCAAAAATTGCCGCCGATTTTGGCAGCATTGACACCTTCAAGGAAGAATTCCGCAAGGCTGCTGTTTCTCAGTTCGGTTCTGGCTGGGCATGGCTGGTTCTGGGTAAGGATGGCAAGCTGGCCATCACCAAAACGCCTAACGGCACCAACCCGTTGGCCGAAGGTCAGGGCAAGGCCCTGCTGACAGTGGACGTGTGGGAACATTCCTACTACCTGGACTTCCGCAACCGTCGTCCAGACTACGTCACCAACTTCCTGGACAAGCTGGCGAATTATGAATTCGCTGAAGCCCAGCTGAACGCGGCGTAAGTTTTCCTTACCGGGAAAACACTAAAGGCAGCACCTTACCGGGTGCTGCCTTTTTTATTGGAAACTCTGCTGCTTCAAGGTGTTCTGCCCGCACCATCTATCACCCATGCACGAAAACGCATCACGCCCCCTTGATTGTCTCTCTCAACGTTCCAATCTCAATTTATGAAGAATGAGACCACGCTGACATTGCCTACATGGGGTGCCAGCAGGGCCTTCAGTCGCCTGATGTAAAAGGGACAAGAGGGATTATAATGGATATTGCAAAATTTACAGATCGTTCACGCGGCTTTTTGCAGGCTGCGCAAACAATAGCTTTACGTGATTTTAACCAGCAGCTTACACCAGAGCATCTGCTCAAGGCTATGCTGGATGATAATGAAGGAGCTGCTTCCTCACTTATTCGCAGTGCGGCTGGCAATCCGGAAGCTGTAAAAGCCGCAACCGAACAGGCTTTGGCAAAACTGCCAAAAGTTCAGGGCAGCGGTGCAGGGCAGCCAGCAGCAACACCGGAACTGGTGCGTATTCTGGATAATGCAGAACAAACCGCCCAGAAAGCTGGTGATAGCTTTGTTGCACAGGATAGACTGCTTGTAGCTATTGCCGCATCTGATACGCCAGCAGGCCGTGCATTAAAAGAAAACGGTGCCTCTGCTGATACACTTGAAAAAGCCATTACGACTATTCGCAAAGGACGCACAGTGACCAGCGAAAACGCTGAAGCCAATTTTGATGCACTTAAAAAATATGCCCGTGATGTCACGGAAGTTGCCCTTAAAGGCAAGCTAGACCCCGTTATTGGGCGTGATGAAGAAATCCGCCGTGCCATTCAGGTTCTGGCCCGCCGCAGCAAAAACAACCCGGTTCTGATTGGGGAACCCGGTGTGGGTAAAACCGCTATTGTGGAAGGCTTGGCCCAACGTATTGTTAATGGCGATGTGCCCGAAGCGCTGAAAAACAAAAAACTGCTTTCCCTTGATATGGGCGCGCTGGTTGCTGGCGCCAAATATCGCGGTGAATTTGAAGAACGTCTAAAAGCTGTTCTAAAAGAAATTGAATCCGCCGAAGGCCAGATCATCCTGTTTATTGATGAAATGCACACGCTGGTTGGCGCTGGCCGCACCGATGGTGCGATGGATGCCTCTAACCTCATCAAGCCGGAACTAGCCCGTGGCACACTGCACTGCATTGGCGCCACCACGCTGGATGAATACCGCAAGTATATTGAAAAAGATGCAGCCCTTGCCCGCCGCTTCCAGCCGGTATTTGTGGGTGAGCCTTCTGTTGCGGATACAATCTCTATTCTGCGTGGTATTAAGGAAAAATACGAACTCCATCATGGTGTGCGTATTACCGATGGTGCGTTGGTGGCAGCAGCCACACTTTCCAACCGCTACATCACAGACCGCTTCCTGCCCGATAAAGCGATTGATCTGATTGATGAAGCCGCAAGCCGCCTGCGTATGCAGATTGACAGCAAGCCCGAAGAACTGGACGAGCTGGACCGCCGCATCATTCAGCTAAAAATCGAACGTGAAGCCTTGAAGAAGGAAGATGATACGGCCAGCAAGGATCGTCTGGAAGCCGTAGAATCTGAACTGGCTGATCTGGAAGAAAAGTCCAACACGCTTAGTGCCGCATGGCATGCGGAAAAGAACCGCGTAAACACCATTCAGAAACTGCAGGAACAGCTTGATCAAGCACGTTCTGATGTAGAAGTGGCACAGCGTAAAGGTGACTTGGGGCGCGCATCTGAACTGATGTATGGCGTTATCCCCAACTTGCAGGGCCAGATCGCGGAAGCTCAGAAAACAGAAGAAGAAACCGCTAAGAAAGATGATCTGGTTTCCGAAGCTGTTACGGATCAGGGCGTGGCTTCTGTTGTATCTCGCTGGACTGGCGTGCCGGTTGACCGGATGCTGGAAGGTGAACGCGCCAAGCTGCTGCGTATGGAAGACGAACTGCGTAAATCCGTGGTTGGTCAGGAACAAGCTCTTAAAGCTGTTTCCAACGCGGTGCGTCGTGCCCGTGCTGGCTTGCAGGACCCCAACCGCCCGATTGGTTCCTTCCTGTTTCTCGGCCCAACAGGTGTTGGTAAAACAGAGCTGACCAAAGCACTGGCCCGTTTCCTGTTTGATGATGATAAAGCCCTGCTGCGTATCGACATGAGTGAGTTCATGGAAAAGCACGCAGTGGCCCGCCTGATTGGTGCCCCTCCGGGTTATGTGGGGTATGAAGAAGGTGGCGTGCTGACAGAAGCTGTGCGCCGTCGCCCTTATCAGGTCATCCTGTTTGATGAAGTAGAAAAAGCACATGAAGATGTGTTCAACATTCTGCTTCAGGTGCTGGATGATGGCCGCCTAACGGATGGGCAGGGCCGCACGGTAGACTTCCGCAACACCCTTATCATTCTCACCAGCAATCTGGGTTCTGAATATCTGGCCAACTTGCCGGATGGGGAATCTCCCGACATGGTGCAGGCACAGGTGATGAAGGTTGTGCGTGAGCACTTCCGCCCTGAGTTCCTGAACCGTCTGGATGAAATCATCCTGTTCTCGCGGTTGCAGAAAGCGGATATGACCAAGATTGTGGATATCCAGATTGCTCGCTTGCAGCAGTTGCTGGATGATCGCAAAATCAGTCTGCACTTGGATAAACTGGCCGAAGCATGGCTGGCGAATGAAGGGTATGACCCCATTTACGGCGCCCGCCCGCTTAAAAGGGTTATTCAGCGCACGCTGCAAAACCCGCTGGCAGAACAGCTTCTGGAAGGTAATATCCTTGATGGAGAAACGGTTAATATCTCCGCCAATGGTGATGGCCTGCTGATCAACGGTAAAACCGCAGCACAAACAGAAGCAGCCATGTAATTTCTGCCTTGGCAGAGTGTGTTACACAGAACGGGAAGGCTTAGGCCTTCCCGTTTTTTATGAAACTTGCTGATCAAAGGAATGTAGAATGTCGGAACCTGTCTGGCTGGTATGGGCCAGAGAAATTCAGGCCATTGCCCAGACAGGGCTTACCTATGTGCAAGACCCGTTTGATAAAGAACGCTATGAAATGCTGCGCAATCTGGCCGCGCAAATGATGGCCGAAGGCAGCCATGTAGATGTGCAAAAAATAGAAAACCTGTTCAGCCAGCAATCAGGTTACGCCACGCCCAAGCTGGAAGTGCGCATTGGTGTGTTTGATGCCCAGAACCGCCTGTTAATGGTGCGCGAAGTGCTGGACAGCAACCGCTGGACCGTGCCCGGTGGCTGGACAGATGTAAACCTGACCGCATCTGAATGTGCGGCCAAAGAGGTGTGGGAAGAAACTGGCTATACAGTGCGGATTACCAAGTTAGCCATGGCGCTGGATCGCGCGCGCCAAGGGCATATGCCGCCAGAACCTTTTTCTGTCACCAAGCTATTTTTTCTGGGCGAAATAACTGGAGGGGAAGCTACCACCAGTATTGAAACAAGCGAAGTTGGCTTTTTTGCACAGAACAATATCCCGCAGGATATTTCAACCGGGCGCATTACACCGCACGAAATTACCCGGCTTTTTGCACATCAAGCAGACCCCGAATTGCCTACAGATTTTGACTGAATAAAAAATCTGACATCAGGATTTTAAAGGTATTTATCCTGATGTCAGAGCTTTTCTTTTTAAGCGAGCATCGGTTGGATGTGGGAAAACTGGCGTTCAAACCGGGCGCGATCCTCTGTTGAAAGGCGAACAGTAATATCTGTCTGTTCATCCTTGTCTTCCCGCGCAACAACTTCACCGTGCTGATAAAGCCAAGCCGAGGCTGCTCCATCTGCCAACGGCAAACGGTAACGCACCGTTTCCATACCTTGTGTAATACGCGCATCAATACGTGCTAGAAGTGTTTCCAAGCCATCCCCTGTAATGGCGGAAATAGCAATGGTATCTTCTGTTTGCGGAATAGCTTCTGGGCCACCCAGCAGATCAACCTTGTTCAGCACTTCAATGATGCGTTCCGGCCAATCCTGCTCCAGCATGTCATCCTTCGCCATACCTTCCAGAACACCCAGCACATCTTTTTTCTGGGCTGCGCTATCTGGATGCGCCACATCGCGCACATGCAGGATAATGTCTGCCTCTGCCACTTCTTCCAACGTAGCCCGGAAGGCCGCAATCAGCTCCGTTGGCAGATCACTAATAAATCCTACCGTGTCAGACAGAATAACCCTCCGGCCAGAAGGCAGGTCAATCGCGCGCATGGTAGGATCTAGCGTCGCAAAAAGCTGATCCTGCGCATACACAGTGGCACCCGTAAGCGCATTGAACAGCGTGGATTTACCTGCGTTGGTATACCCCACCAAAGCCACCACCGGGAATGGTACGCGCTTACGTGCCTGCCTATGCAACCCGCGTGTGCGCCGCACCTGTTCCAGATCTTTTTTAAGCCGCACAATACGATCACCGATCATACGCCGGTCGGCTTCAATCTGGGTTTCACCGGGGCCACCAAGAAAGCCAAAACCACCGCGCTGGCGTTCAAGATGGGTCCACAGGCGTACAAGGCGGGAACGCTGATATTCCAGATGCGCAAGTTCAACCTGCAAGGTGCCTTCCTTTGTGGCGGCACGGGCACCAAAAATATCCAGAATAAGGCCGGTACGATCTATAACCTTACAACCGCATTCTGTTTCCAGATTACGCTGTTGGGCGGGGCTAAGCTTTGCATCCACCACCACCACATCAACCTGATCTGCCTTAACTGCAATACGCAGGGAATCTACCTGCCCCTTACCTAAAAGGGTGGCAGAACGCCTGCTGCGCAGAAGCAATACATCCTTGCGCACAATAACCAGCCCAATAGAGGCTGTTAGTCCCACGGCTTCTTCTAACCGTGCCTCTGCAGCCCGCACATCCTGCCCGTGAGCAGAACGCTCCCACGGCAGGATAACTGCCGCGCGGGTTGCTACTTTCTTTTTCTTTTCAGAGAAACTCGTCGCCAAGAGAAAGGTCCCTGTCTGCCTGCGCATCGGCAGTGTTGGAATCGGAAATATTGACAGGAATGCTGGGCATTACCGTGCTGATGGCATGCTTGTAGATAAGCTGGGTTTGTTCATCACGCCGTAAAAGAACAACCTCATCATCAAACCATGTAATAAATCCCTGTAACTTAACGCCGTTAACCAGAAACACCGTAACAGCGGCGCGTGAGCGCCGGATCTGGTTCAGGAACGCATCCTGCACGTTATATGCACTCTCTTTTTCCACAGTGTGAGGCCCTATTCCGTTCTCATTATTATATTTTAGCCGGACTGCCTGCCTAAAGCCTGCAACCTTGAAACATGTCAGCCCACGCCTCGTTCCTCAGATGTTACACCAAGCTGCTTAAGTTTGCGATGCAAAGCGCTGCGCTCCATGCCCACAAACAGCGCTGTACGGCTGATATTGCCGCCAAAACGCAAAAGCTGAGCTTGCAGATACTGGGTTTCAAACAGATCACGCGCTTCTCTTAAGGGCAATGCCATAACATCTGTTGAGGCATCAAACTTCAGCAATGCAGGCGCACTTTCCCCCACAGTAGAGGGCAGCATATCTGCCCGAATGGGCTCTTGGCTGCTCCCGGGCTGCATAATCAGCACACGTTCCATGAGGTTGCGCAATTCTCGCACATTACCCGGCCAATCATAGGCCTGAAGGGCGGCAACGGCATCGGGCGAGAGTTCACGCGTAGGCAAACCAGCCATTTCTGCTGCGCGGCGCAAAAACATGGCCGCAAGCCCGGGAATATCATCCCTTCTTTCTCGTAGCGCGGGCATACGCAGCGGCACAACTGCTAACCGATAATACAGGTCTTCCCGAAAACGCCCGGCCATAATTTCAGCCTGCAAATCACGGTTTGTGGTAGCCAGCACGCGCACATCCACTTTAACGCGGGCATCACCACCCAGACGTTCGAATGTCTGATCCTGCAAGGCCCTTACAATCTTGCCCTGTGTTTCCAGCGGCATATCTGCCACTTCATCCAGCAAAAGCGTGCCACCATGTGCGCGTTCCAGCACCCCGGTACGGCGACCCACGCCTTCTGTGCCGCCTTCAAGCCCGAACAGTTCTTCCTCAAACCGTCCTGGTGCCAGCGTGGCGCAGTTGAGCGCAACAAAAGGGCCGTCCTCCCGCTTGGAGCGAGCATGGATCATACGGGCAGCCACTTCCTTGCCTGCCCCCGGCCCGCCGCTGATAAGTACGCGTGAGCCTGTGGGAGCTACTTTTTCTATCTGGTTTCTAACGGCTGCAATCTGGGCGCTGTTACCAAACAGTTCCGTATCCTGCCCGGCTTTTATGCGCAGTTCTTCGTTCTCACGCGCCAGCCGCGAAGCCTCCAGCGCACGCCGTACAATAACCAGCAGTCTATCTGCCTGAAATGGCTTTTCTATAAAATCGTAAGCACCATGCTGAAGCGCCGCCACGGCTGTTTCAATTGTGCCATGGCCAGAAATCATGACAACAGGAACCGAAGATTCCTCGGCTTTCATGGCCTGAAGAATGGCCAGACCATCCATGTCTGACCCTTGTAGCCAAACATCCAGAATAACAAGTGATGGCCTACGAGCCCGAAAAGCGGCCAATGCGGTATCTGCACTGGCGGCTACGCGTGTTTCATAACCTTCATCACTCAGAATGCCCTCAATCAGCATTCTGATATCGGGTTCATCATCAACAATCAGGATTTCATGCGCCATGGTTGTCTTTCACCGACAAAATCAGAGTAGCCACAGTTCCTCTTTCTCCCGCTTTGTCTTCCAGACGCACTGTTCCACCATGATCTTCCATGATCTTTTTCACAATAGCCAAACCTAAACCAGTACCCTTGGCTTTGTGCGTCACATAAGGTTCCGTCAGACGATTTCTATCGTCCGATGGAAGTCCCACTCCGTTATCTGCCACTTCTATGGCGATATCTTCTGCACCTTCTATAATCCGAACCGACACTTCACCCTTGGTAGCGGGTGCTTGATCTGTAGCTTCGCCCTGTCTGGCTGTCATGGCAATGGCATCCGCCGCATTCTGCAAAAGATTAATAAGTGCCTGACTTATCAATCTTCTATCACATCGTGCTTTGGGGCCTCTGTCTGGAATATCCAGATGGTAGGCAATTTCTGGGTGTGCGTTTCTTTGCAGAATCAGCACCTCACGCACAATACGCGAAATATCCTCGTCTTTCATGACAGGCTGCGGCATACGCGCAAAGGCCGAAAACTCATCCACCATGCGCCCGATATCCCCCACCTGCCGCACAATTGTATCTGCACACTGCGAAAATGTATCGGGATCGGAAGTAATTTCTTTTAAAAAACGTCGCTTTAACCGTTCAGCCGCCAGTTGGATAGGCGTAAGCGGATTCTTGATTTCATGCGCAATACGCCGTGCCACATCGGCCCATGCAGCTTTACGTTGCGCCTGTTGCAGGGCCGTAATGTCATCAAATGTCATCACGTACCCTTCGGTAATCGTGCCCCGTAGCTCGGCCCCCAAACGCACCAACAAGGTACGCTGGCTAGCTTGCTGACCTATCTGAATTTCCCGCGTGAGCACAGCATCTGGCGTTGTGCGTGCTTCTTGCAAAAACTCGGAAAATTCCGGCACACGTTGGGCCAAGGGCTCACCAATGGCATCCATTAAATCTGTTTGCAGCAAAACACAGGCAGCACGATTTGGCAGTTCGATATTCTGCTTAACGTCCAGCCCAATCACACCGGCTGAAACGCCAGAAAGCACGGCCTCGGTAAACCGCCGACGTTCATTGATCTGCCCATATGCAGCCATCAACTCCGAACGCTGGCTAGCCAGCTCTTCTGTCATGCGGTTAAAAGCGCGGGAAAGACTGGCAACTTCATCATCCCTGTCATTTTCAGGCACATGAACACCCAAATCCCCCTCACTTACCCGGCGCGCAGCTACGCTTAACAAACCCAGCGGGCGCGCAATCTGGTTTGCAAGCGCCAGCCCGATCAAGGCTGCTGCAGCAAGCACCAACAACGCCACCAACGCAAAGATCATGACAAATGTTAGCTGGATCTTGGCACGGTTGTTGCTCAGCCGCTTGTAATCCGCCACCACCTTTTCCGTGCGATGCATGTGCTCCAGAATAGTTGGATCAACCAGCCGGGTAATGACCAGCATAAGCGCTGGCGTTTGAGAAAGTTCCACCACAGCCCGCACTGTGCGTTCATCTGGAGAATCCAGAATAGCCACATCGTTTGAGCGCGCCATAACCGTAGCCGCAGGAGGGGGCAGTTCCTGCAAATACCCCGTGCGGCTCATCAACCCGCCCGCGGCCACAACCTTGTTGGTAATGGGGTCATACACCAAGGCTTCTGTCAGCCCGCGCATGGTGGCCTGACTATCCAGCATTTGCGCCAAGGCATCGTGATCCTGAAACAGATCCATGCCACTGGCCGCCAGTTCATTCTGGGCGCTCATGATGTAATTGGCCATCGAGAACGCATCTGTGCGGATATTGGCGTTATGTTCCACCAGATACCCGCGAGAAGCCTGCAAAGCTTCATTCAACGCTGTGTTAACCCGGTCTGAAAACCAGATCTGAATGCCATAATGGAAAAACAACGTTGCAAACGCGCCCACAACCAGCGTGGGGGCCACAGCCACAATGCCAAACAACGTAACCAGCCGCACATGCAGCCGCGCCCCAGCCAACCCCTTCCGATGCTCGCGCACCATTGGGCCGATACGGATAGCCAAGGCCACCACAAGCAGCGCCAGCACCATACCATTCAGGAACAGCAGCAAGGGTTCAATCAGGGAATAATGCCCAAAGGACATCCCCCCTGAAAGCACTACAAACGTGGCAAACCCCAAACACAACGCCAACGCAGCAAGCGTAATGGCAACCGTTTTACGCTCCAGAGAACGCAAAAGCCAATGCAGGCGTGTGCGGGAAAGAAGGTGCCTTAGGGAGAACAGAAGCTGCTTCATACCTAAGGATCAGACTACGCCACGAACGACAGGAATCTCAAGGTCTCGAATTTTTTTCCGCAATGTATTTCGGTTCAGGCCTAACATGGCAGCAGCTTTGATCTGGTTGCCGCGTGTTTCGGCCAGTGTCATCTGGATAAGTGGACGTTCAACTTCTGCAATAATCCGGGCATGCAGATCATGCAGCGGCACGCCATCCCGCCCGGCTTCCAGATAACGGGCGATATGGCGAGAAACAGATTCCGACAAAGGTTCCGCCGCCATAACGCTGTTGGGAATCGGATCATACGCCAAAGGTTCGGCCAGTTCTGCATCAATCACATCGCCGGTGATGGTTTCCTGAGAATACAGGGCCACAATACGGCGGATGAGGTTTTCCAATTCTCGCACATTACCCGGCCAGCGCCAGGCCTGAAGCCTTGTAATGGCACTTTCATCCAGGATTCTGTACGTTCCGCCATCATCCCGACACTGAGAGAGAAAATGCCGCGCCAGCAGCGGAATATCTTCCAACCTTTCCCGCAGTGGTGGCAGGCGCAACGGCACCACATTCAGGCGGTAATACAGATCCTCACGGAACGTACCTGCCTGAATAGCCTGCCTCAGATCTCTATGCGTAGCAGCTATAATGCGCACATCTGCACGCAAGGGCGTTGTGCCCCCTACTGTGGTAAATTCACCTTCCTGCAAAACACGTAGTAAACGAGTTTGTGCCTCCTGCGGCATGTCTCCAATTTCATCCAGAAATAGCGTACCGCCTGTGGCCTGCTCAAACCGTCCGGGCATGCGGCCTAACGTGCCGCCACGTTCATACCCAAACAATTCGCTTTCAATCTGCTTGCGCGGAATAGCCGCCATATTGACGGCCACAAAAGGCCCACTTCTGCGCCGACCATATTCGTGCAATGCGTGAGCTACCAGTTCCTTACCCGTACCGCTTTCCCCAGAAATCATGACTGTGAGATCAGAAGTGGTCAGGCGGGCAATGCTGCGATAGATCCCCTGCATAACAACGGACTGCCCAATTAAAGGCAAGCGTTCTTCTGGCGGTTGATCGGCCGCTGGTTTTTCGGCTTCCTGCACTGGGGTTGTAAGCGCTCTTGCCACAACCGCCAGCAGTTCCTTTAAATCAAACGGCTTGGCCAGATATTCAAACGCGCCACGTTGCGTGGCTTTTACCGCTGTTGTGAGAGTTGATTGCGCGCTCATGACAATGACGCGCAGATCAGGCCGAAATTGGCGAATGCGCGTAACCAGATCCAGCCCACTGCCATCTGGCATGATCACATCCGTAATCACCAAATCCCCCTCACCTTCCTGCACCCATTGCCAGAGTGTGTTTACGGATGGTGTGGTTTGCACCTGATAGCCTGCCCGACCCAATGCCTGCCCCAGCACAGTGCGAATAGAACGATCATCATCAGCAACAAGAATAGTGGGCAGCGGTGTCATAACGTCTCAAACCAGATAAAAAGCTGAAAAACAGAACTGTTGCACAAAAGGGTATCTCACCCCGAATGCCCCATATGGTCGACAATCGGCAGAAACAAGCTGATTTCCGTACAGCCGCGGCGGCTTTCTACCTCAATAACGCCACCGTGGTCGTCCATCACCTTACCGACCAAAGCAAGCCCCAGCCCGCTTCCGTTTACCTTGGTGGATACAAAGGGCTCGAACAAATGAGGGCGCACTGTTTCGGAAATACCCGGCCCTGTATCCCGCACAGTAACAACCAGCGGAAGGTGCCGCCATTGGGCCGTGCCCGGCACAGCCACCCGAATACCGGGGCGATAGCTGGTAAGCAGCGTGATCTCCCCGCCTTTATCGGTATTGCGTATGGCTTCGGCTGCGTTTTTCACTAAGTTAAGCAAGACCTGCACCAACCTGTCCCGATCCCCCCATACATGCGGGAGGGAGGGATCATAACGCTCTATAATTTTGATACCCTTGGCAAAACCGTTGCTGGCCAGCAGGCGCACATGTTCCAATATTCTGTGAATATTGAGTGCCCGGAAATCCAGATTGGCTTCACCAAACATGCCCATGCGGTCAACCAGCGCATCAATACGGTCAACCTCATCACAAATCAGGGTGGCAAGATCACGGTCTGCATCTGTTACGGCCTGTTCCAGCAACTGCGCAGCCCCTTTAATGCCAGATAGCGGGTTGCGCACCTCATGCGCCAGCATGGCGGCCAGCCCGGAAACGCTACGGGCCGCAGAACGGTAGGCAAGTTGCTGATCCAACATACGGGCTGCGGAAGGTTCATGAAATGTCAGTAAAATGATGTCCGGGTAATCTGGCACATCAGCGGCCTGCACACTGACACTTTCATGATGAAAGCGTGGGGAACTAAACAGCAGTTCATGCTCTGTTACACTTCCACCACGGGTGCGCACATGCTGAAGCAGCAGGTAAACCGGATGGTCCTGCGGAACAACTTCTGCCAAACCACCGTGCCGTAACTGATGGCGAGACATGCCAAAAAACTCTTCTGCCGCCATATTGGCAGCAAGAATTGTATTTTGTGGCCCTATTTCCAAAACCGGAACGGGCAGACTGTCCAGAACAAGCGCCGCATCGGGCTGAGCAACCCCATGCGCTGCTTTTACCTTCACGCCGCCTGAACCTGATCTTGCTGCTGCGCCATGGCATGACGGGAAACGCGCGGCTCTCGCACCGCACCAGCCGCAATTTGCTGATCGTAAAAATCAGCAATCATGGCAATGGCTTCTTCTGGCGTTTCCACTCGATTAAACGCTGCGCGGAATGATGCCGAGCCATGCAGTCCTGCCGAATACCAAGAGACATGCTTGCGTGCCAGACGCAGACCGGGGCGCTGGCCAAAGTGCTCCAGCATCATATTATAATGTTCTAGCACAATGGCTTTTTCTTCCGGCAAAGCAGGATCGGGAATTTCCTGCCCCGTACGCAAAGCGTGTGCCACCTGCGCCAAAAACCACGGACGCCCGTAACAGCCACGTCCGATCATTACCCCATCTGCGCCAGATTGCGCCAATGCCTCCCGCGCATCTCCAACCGTAAGAATGTCACCATTCACGATAACGGGTAGATCCACCGCGTCCTTTACATTTTTCACAAAGGCCCAGTTGGCCGTGCCATTATAAAACTGCTGGCGCGTGCGGCCATGCACCGTAATCATGCGGATACCCACATCCTGCGCAATACGCGCCAGCACAGGGGCATTTAGGTGTTCATGGTCCCAACCCATGCGCATTTTAAGGGTAACGGGTACTGGCACGGCTTTAACCACGGCAGCCAGCAAACGCTCGGCAGCCCCTTCATCCCGCATAAGGGCAGAACCGGCCATCTGGCCAACAGCCACTTTTTTAACCGGGCAACCAAAATTGATATCAATAAGATCTGCCCCGCGGCCTACGGCAATACGCGCGGCCTCTGCCATGGCGTCCGGGTCGCACCCTGCAAGCTGCACGGCATTTGGGCCACCCGCATCCGCCACCTCCGCCATACGCAGGGTGGTATCGTTTTCACGCACCATCGCCCAAGAGGCGATCATTTCAGAAACAACAAGACCGGCCCCCAACTTGCGTGCCAGACGCCGAAACGGCAGATCTGTCACACCAGACATGGGGGCCAGAATGACAGGCGTATCCAAAACGATACTGCCCAGAGTAATGGGACGCAGGGTGGGTTGCGTATGCACTGTTATTTCCGTTTGCCTATGATTTAGGCAGAAATACAGCCACCCTGCGCCTTACGCAACATAAGAAACCGTAATGGCGCCAGCTTAGGGCACCAGAACAGAAACTGTAGCCGTGCAGGCAATACCTTCTTCACGCCCGGTAAAGCCCAGACGTTCGGATGTGGTGGCCTTAACGGAAATCCGATCCACATCCACTTCCAGCAAATCTGCCAGACGTTTGCGCATGGCTTCAGAATGCGGGCCAATTTTAGGGCGCTCGCAAATCAGTGTCAGATCCGCATTTACCAGCATGCCGCCGCGTTCACGGATACGCTGGCCTGCGTGCACCAGAAAGCGGGCGCTATCTGCGTTTTTCCACTCATTCTGGCTGGGTGGAAAATGGCGGCCAATATCACCTTCGGCCAACGCACCATAAATGGCATCACACAACGCATGAATACCCACATCGGCATCTGAATGCCCGGCCAAGCCTTTGGTATGGGGCACCGTAATACCGCACAGGATGAGCGGACGCCCTTCCTCAAACGCATGCACATCGTAACCCAGCCCTACGCGCGGCAGAAGCGTGGGGCCGATCAGTCGTTCCAGACGCACCAGATCACCCTCATATGTCAGCTTGATATTATCTTCATCACCCGCCACCAACGCGACGCTGAACCCGGCATCTTCCAGCAGTTTGGCATCATCCGTTGCACTCACGGATGCAGCGCCACGATGGAGATCTAAAAACAGGCCAAAGCGGAAGCCCTGTGGCGTTTGGGCACGATAAAGATGATCCCGCGGGACGGTGCCATCAATCACACCATCTTTTTCCCGCTTGAGTGTATCCGCCACTGGCACAGCCGGAATGGCCCCAGGATGCTGCTCCAATGCAGAAACAACATTGCCAATCACCTGCGCGGTCACATACGGGCGGGCCCCATCATGCACCAGCACGATATCCGGCTTTTCGGCTTCTGGCAGTTTATCCAGTGCCTCCAGCCCTGCGCGCACACTGGCTTGCCGGGTTTCACCCCCAGCTACTGGCGGCAGAATCTTCAATCCTTCCAGCGCCTCGTTCAAGGAGGCAGGATCTCCAACTGGCTGAATAGAGGTGACATGAGGCAATAAAGCTTGCGCTGCATGACGGATTACGGGTTGTCCAGCCAGCAGCACGTACTGCTTGGGAATGGAAGAACCCGTAGTGGCGGCATAACGACTGCCCGTACCGGCAGCCAAAAGAATGGCGGCTACTCGCATGTACGAAGCAATGGGGCGGCCTGCCTTGTCCGTCAAGCCTCAAAATAGGCAGAGCACGGCTTTAGGGTTGGGCCGTATGCTTTTTTTCCTGCGCCGGGCGATAGGCTTCTACCAGATAAAGCGGGCGTTTTTTGGTTTCATTAAAAATACGGCCCACATATTCGCCTATCAAGCCAACTGTCATAAGCTGGATACCGCCTAAAAACAGGATAACCGCCATAAGGCTGGGGTAACCCGCCACCCGGTTACCAAATAACAGGGTGCACCCAACAATCCAGATACCGTAGCACACAGCCAGTATGGAAATACCAAGCCCCATATATGTGCTTAACTGAAGCGGCAGCACAGAAAACGAGGTGATTCCCTCCAGCGCGAAGTTCCGCAAAGACCAGTAATTAAAACTGCTCTTACCCGCAGAACGTGGGGCGCGATCATACAGAACGGCGCGAGATGGAAAGCCAACCCAAGCAAACAGCCCTTTCATAAACCTGTGCCGTTCACGCAGCAGCAACAGGCTATCCACCAGCCTGCGGCTCATCAGCCGGAAATCCCCTGTATCTGGCGGAATAACCACTTTGTTGCCTAGCCGCTTCATGACACGGTAGAACATCCATGCTGTCAGCCGTTTGGGAATAGTCTCCCCTTCCCGCGTGTTGCGGCGGGCGTAAACGGTATCTACATCATCTGTCCATGCGGCTACCAGATCGGCAATAACTTCTGGTGGATCCTGTAAATCGGCATCAATTACAATAATGCCGCGCGTACCCCGTGCATGATCTAACCCTGCTGTTAGAGCAATTTCCTTACCAAAATTGCGGGAAAGGTTCACAACACTTACGCGCCCATCCTGCTCTGCCAGAGCATACATGCCAGCCAACGTTTGATCCCGCGAGCCATCGTTTACGTAAACAACCTCCCACGGCGCACCAATCCCTTCCATAACGGCAGATAGCCGCTGGTGAAAAATTGGCAGAACTTCCTGTTCATTATAACAGGGTACAACCACGCTAAACGCTGGCGAAAAACCAGATGGCAAAATTTTTTCCTCTCATTCAGCATCGAACAAGACTATCTCAATCAAGCAAGCCATCAGATGTTGGAGCTTGCTTCATGCTGCCAGTTTATACAGATACCAAAGCACAAAAAGCTTAAATAATAAGTGCTACAGATTTTGCCTAAAGGCTGTTGTCAAATCCGCAACAGGGTGCGGCAAATTCTCTCCAATACGGCATTCTCAGGCTTGCATCCCGCCTGTGGCAAACTAAAAGAGCCCCATATGGCGCTTTATATCTTCTTTCAGGGATAATATTACCTCATGGCCACGCAAGAAATATTAAAAGAAAATGTAAAGGATGCGCCTATGGTGCTCCAGAACATTATTTTTCCGGCTCTTCAGTCCGTTATCCCGGAAGATCTGTATTTTCGGGCTCTGAATGAAAAGGTTGAGCTTTTTCGTGCTGCGCCAGAAACACTTTCATTTCATGCGGGCGGCCGGGCCGCCTTTGATACATACTTTAACGGCATTACCGTTGAACGGTGGCGTGAACTCTGTGCCATTGAGAACCTGAGCCTGACGCTGGAAGGCAAAGGCAAGTTTATTGTCCGCTTTGGGCTGCATCAGCTAGGCCTGCCCCACCGGTGGTTGTTTGAACACACAGTGGAACTGGAAGAAGGCGCACCGGTCTCTCTGGATCTGCCATTCTGGGCTGGTCTGGAACGCGGCCTGCTTTATATGTGGGTGGAAGCGCTGGAAGATGGTTATCTGCGCGGCGGCAATGTTTCCACCACACAGCAGCCAGTGCGAGATGCCCGCATGGCTATTGTTATCACACACTTTAACCGTAAACCGCACCTGCTCCCTGCCCTGCAAAAGCTTGAAGCTGGCCTGAAGAATGCACCACAGTGGAAAGACCGGGTGCAGGTTATTGTGGTCGATAACTCTCAAAACGTCACACCTGATGAAGCCGGAAGCGCGCTGGTTATACCTAACCGGAATCTGGGTGGCGCTGGCGGCTTTACCCGCGGGTTGCTGTACGCAAAAGACCACGGCTTTACGCACTGCCTGTTCATGGATGATGATGCTAGCTGTGACTTTGAGGCCGTTTGCCGTGCCTACATGCTGCTGAGCTACAGCACGGAAGATCGCGCTGCCATTGTAGGCAGCCAGCTTCGTGAAACTGTGCCTTGGCAGCTGCACGAAGCCGGAGCGCGTTTTGTAAAAGGCCGGTGGATTGCCCGTAAACACATGCTGGACATGCGCAATATCCACCACCTTTTGCTTTCAGAAATGGATGATTCCGCCGCCAACTACGGCGGCTGGTGGTTCTTTGCCTTTCCCATTTCTGCCGTGCGCCACTTCCCCTACCCCTTCTTTGTGCGCGGGGATGACGCGGAATTCTCGCTCCAGAACAAATTCCCGCTGATAACGATGAACGGCATCTGCTCCATGGCAGAAGACTTCAGCGTCAAGGAAAGCCCGATGACGCGGTATCTGGGCCTGCGCGCGACCATGGTACTGATGATGCTGAATGGAGAAGAAAAGTCCAAACCGTATCTGGATGTTTTTCTGGTCTGGTTCCGTGGCGTTCTGTTCTCCTACAATTACGCCAGCGCCAAAGCGTTAATCATGGCCATGAAGCACGTGATGGAGGGGCCTGAATTCTTTGTGCGCAACATGGATATGGCTAACGTACGTGCCCAGATTGGCGCCCTGACACCCAGTGAAAAAATGGTGCCTTATGATCTGAAAGATATTGAGGTTCTGCACCATCATCATCACGATGGACGTATCCGCCGCCTGGCACGGCTTGTCACTCTCAATGGTACACTTCTGCCAGCCGTATTGATGCGGGATGATGTGCGCTTCCAGTTCAAAGACTTTAACGCGGCTTTCCGTGATATCTTCCGTTTTAAACACGTGCTTTACTATCACGAAGCCACGCGCACGGGTTATGTCGCCACTCAGAACAGAAAACTGTTTTTTGAGCTCTGGAAAGAAGGGCTGGCAGTGTGTGCAAAATTTGCGCGCGCCATGCCTGCCCTGCAACAAGCTTATGTCAAAGCGCTGCCGAATATGACAACTGAAGATTTCTGGCGCCATGTTTACAAAAATGAACTGACAACAGAAGAAAAAAAGAGCTGAGTTTATCAAAGTCTTTTTCTTAATCTGACGTATCAGAAAAAAGCCCGGCAAAAATATTGCCGGGCTTTTTAGTATCAGCGCATTTGCAGAATAAGCTGCAATTTTCGCTCTCTGCTGAGTTGCCACAAAAAGACCACCAACCCTAACACCCCCATCAGCAGGCAAACCAAAGCCAGCGGCCATGTGTGCGGGAAATAGGAAACTGTCAGCTTACCAGAACATCCTGCTGGTACATCCACCTGCACCAAAACATCCTGAAAACCACTTACGTTTACTTTACAATTCAAACCTTGCGCGGTGTAACCCGGCCACCACTGGCGAGACAAAACCATCTGCATGGGCGCTGTATGCGCTGGCACAGAAAACGTCATGCTATTTGCTGTCTCACGCTCCACTGTCACGCCTGTTTGCGTGGAATACGCCAGATTGGCTGGATACGTTTTGGGCGTAGAAAGATACAGCATTCCAGACTGTGCTGTAGCAACCTTATGGTATCCGCAGGCCAGAAAATCATGATGATATTTCTGATAGGTATCGGAAGACACCACCATGCTGCTAACGGCAAACAGATCAAACAAACAGGGATTACCGGGCAGCATAACAGCAGATGCCAGTTTGGGAATAATATCATCCGGTTTGAAAATGGTATGAGACGTATCGTGCGTTAAAACGGCATCGGTATAATCCTGCCCATTGGGAGAATAACCATTGAGCGCACGGATATTGTAATACCCAAACAAGCTTGATTGCAGATCTGCCGCTTCCTTTGGATGCTCTCTACTCCAAGGCACAAATGAAAGCAGATTACCCTGCATATTCACTGAGGCAGGAACAGAAACATGAGAAGGCAGTACATTCACCGGCAAATAAATCCTCCCCAGAGAAGGCATGCTGGCGAGCATCAGCAACAGGGAAAATACTGGTATAGCCGCTGGAATAATAAGCCCAATATCTTTGCCGGTTATTTTCTTGCTTCTGGCATATAAAAACCACACCGCTACCAACGCAATGCTTGTTAAAAGCTCCAAAGCAACAACTTTGGGACGCTCAAATACATTTTTGGAAGCCGAAACAACAAACAGCAAAGCGGTAATTCCAAAAAATACATTCCGTCTCGCAGAACTTTCAACAATGTCCTTTTTTGAAAAAACATAGAATGTCGTAATTGCTGCAAATACAGAAACATACGGCACAAAACGCAAAGGCCAACGTAAAATACCCATTTGCGAAGGCATAAGAGCCAAAGCCGTTGTTATACCCAAAATAACCAAACAGGCTGCCAGAATACGATCACGCACAGAAGTACGGAAGAAAATTGCAACCGGCAACGCAAACAGTGTGGAAAACCCAACAGGTATAAAAACAGACTTATACCCACCAAAATAATTCATGAATTCATAATAAGTTGGAGAGAACGTTACCAGTAACTGAGAAAGGCTGGGCACCATAAAATTATCTGCATTCTCCCACCCTGTTGCACGGTTAAGCAGCGGATGCAGATACACGTATTCTGAATACACAGGAATGGCGGCTATGCCTGCCAATAACAAAGGCACACAACGCCGGAACAGAACCTTTATGGGATCTCCATATGCCAGATCCACACAACTAAAGCCTGCCACAACAGCCAGATAACCAATAAACCCATGCGGCCAGCCAGAGGCCAGAAGCACAAGTGTTGCAGCAAAATTAGCTATAACTGCCCCTGTGGTCATACGTTGGCGCAATTGGCAGTACGTTGCAATGGCCAGCAAAGACCACGCATGCCCATTAGCAGCGTTCCACCATGGCCCGGCATATTGATATAAAAATACTGGGTTGATTGCGATAGAAAACCCAAGCAACAAAGAAATATCGCGCGATATTTCCAAGCTGCGACCTATAATATAACCGGAAATGCAGCAGATAAAAACGTTACATAAAGCATAAAACCACCCCGTAATAAGCGGATTGGTTGTAAGGCACGTTACCAAAGATGCCAGAATATTCTGCGGCGCAAAAATACCACGCTGCAATTCTACCATTGCGTTATCACCAATAAAAATATTCTTGGTGATGAACGGAATTTCTCCAGATAACCATGTCTGCCCATACTGGCGCAGAAACCCCAGATACTCGTTCTGGGCATCATCTATGGTAAAAAAGGACGGAAAGCGAACCTCGCATATCCCCACCACAAAGCACGACACCAGCAAAGCGTAAAAAACAGCTAAAAAACCGTTTTTTACGAAACTATTGTTTCTTGACATATCAGACCAAAAAAAATGGAATACCTTTCTCTTTTTCAACAGAAAGCGCCAAAATTATCAATAAAAACTAAATAAATTTTACGAAACCGCATAAAAAAACACCCATACAAATATATTGCATGGGTGTTTCATAAAATATTACAGAAAATTACTATCAGGTAGGATCAACAAAAAACGCAGGAAGTGAAAGTTCCGAAGCCTGCAATGCCGTGTCGATCACATCGCACGCAGCCAGCGCTTCCTTGATGGTAACATCCATATCCAGATAACGGTACGTGCCCAAACGCCCCATAAAGGACACGCCTTTTTCTGCACGTGCCAGCTCGATATAGCTTTCGAGCATCTTCTTTTCGTTTACCAACCGGATCGGGTAGTAAGGAATATCGTTTTCACCCGCCAGACGACTGTATTCACGGAAACAAACCGTTTTGGAGAACTTGTCCTGTTCCCACGGGGCAAAGTGTTTGTGTTCAGAAATACGCGTATAAGGCACTTCTTCATTACAGTAGTTGATAACCGCGGTGCCCTGATGATCGCCATCATCTACAAAGCGTTCAAAATCCAGCGTTCTGTACCCTAGGCGGCCCAGACGGAAACCAAAATACCGATCAATCGGCCCCGTATAGAATACGTGCTGAAAATCTTCTTTCAGGCTTTCAAAAGAACTGCCCAACCGGACATCAATGCCTTCAACGTTCAGGATATTCTGCACAATGGCAGTATAACCTTCTTCTGGCATGCCCTGATACGGATGGTTGAAATAGTTATCATCATAATTGAAGCGCAAAGGCAGGCGCTTGAGAATGGAAGCCGGAAGCTGCGTAGGCTCTAGCCCCCACTGCTTGCGCGTATATCCATAAAAGAATGCCCGATACAGATCCGGACCAATCATGCTCAGTGCCTGTTCTTCAAAGGACTGAGGGTTAGTAATGCTTTTATCCGCTTTGCTTTCAATAAAAGTACGCGCTTCCTTCGGCCCCATTGTAGTACCGAAGAACTGGTTAATGGTCAGCAGGTTAACAGGCAGCGTATAGACGTGCTCGTTAGAAATGGCTTTCACACGGTTTACATAAGGCTTGAACGTGCCAAATTTCTGCACGTAAGCCCATGTACGCTCATCTGCGGTGTGGAAAATATGAGGCCCATATTTATGCACCATAACACCGGTTTCAGCATCACGCTCCGTGTAACAATTCCCACCAATATGGGAGCGTTCATCCACGACCACCACTTTATGACCGCGCTCTGCCAGATGACGGGCAATAACGGCACCACTAAATCCAGCGCCCACAACACAAAATGTCATACGTTTTTCAACCCTTCAGCCCTAACTTTAACAACAAACAATACCAGTTTAATCTTTGAAGAATGTATATCCCTTTACCACACTTTGGCCAACAACTTGCCTAAGCTGATCAGGCGTTAAAGTTTTTCGTACATGAAGCCTATAATATAACAAGCCTATAATATAACCAAAGCAAGTGGCACGTCATAGGAAAGGAGGCCCCATAAATATGGAGCCTCCTTTCCTGCAGAACTACATAAACTTAAAGAAATTCAACAACAGGACGTTCCTCAATTAAGAGCTTGTCCCTATTATGCAGCAACCAGACGCCCATAATTCTTTCCGAAATAAAGCCAAAAATTCTTTTTTGATAATCAGTATAATTATTGAAAAATTTCAAATCAGCCAAAGGAAGAAGTATTGAGAAAAGCCATTCACAGTATCTATCAACAACAGCTTTCTTACCAACAAACATGTTGTATCGGTAAATAGCACACTCCTCTCTCATGAAAAATCTATACGCATCCATATATTCTGGGTGCAATCTTTGTATCATTCTTTCAACAAGGAACATGTCATCAATATTATGGTACAATCTATAGTTATGCAAAACGTTCCCTACATCCTGCTTCAAAGAAACCACAAGATCGACATCACCCATAAGGTAGTCAAAATCATTCCCTGCGGCTATTTCTTCTCTTTCAATCTTTTCATCTGGATTAGACGGGGTCTTATAAAACAGATTATTTCCATACGTTTTTTTTGCAAAAAAACGTCGATAATGACTCAATCCAACAATGTCGGACGTTTTGTCATTTTTCCACATCCAATATAAGGCTGTTAATTCACAGAAGCAGTAATTGAGATCAGATATATTTTGCCCTGTATCATCACCCATGAAATTTGTTACTATATTCTTATTCTTTTTCCCACATAACATTGGAGTATAAATATTATCAATAGGATTTTGAAAGTTATCGTGGCAAGCGGTGTATATTGTTACTTTCATAATTACCTCGATGAGCAAAATCTTATCTTATAATAGAAAAATGCAAATATTAAAAGACTCAATCCATCAACAGTAAAGTACATTGATTTCCAAAAAGATCCCCCTCAAAAACCTTTTCGAAAAGCCCCGCAAAATAAAAAATAATACATTCATGTGTAAACAACATTAAATACAAATATTAATTATTTTATTTATAAACAGATATCCAAAAATTTCGACTGCATAATGTAGATAGTTTACTTCTATACGACTTCCTCAAAAACGGTGTCTTCAAAATAAATATAATACTTGTTTTGAAAAAAGCCCATGTAAGAGCCAACAATCGGAACCTGTTAAGTTCCACCTCAAAAATATCTGAACTTTCATATTTACGATAAACAATGCGCTGATGTCTGAATGTCAGCCCCAGTAACCCGCTCGTGTATTCTCCTACATATACCGGTTTTTTATATAAAGCCCATCCTGGCAGAAGATGCCCGTTTAAACTCATGAGCCTCACACATCTCCTCAATTTTGTTTCTAATTGTCCTTCATAATGAAACGGATGTGATTGAAAATATGCAGGTTCTTTACATTGCACAGCTTCTTTTTGGATACGCTTGGCAAGGGGCATAAAATCCAGATTTTGCCGCCAGAAATCAGCCCCTTGGCTTACATCTTGAAATGCCAGCAAAATAGCCTGCGCACTTTGATACCTGCATGACAATGCACACCATAAAAAAGCGAGCCCCATCATTTTTACAGCCGGTAATGCGCGCCCTTGCCCCACCATAAGGTAGATAGCCAAGGATGCCCGCATACCCAAGTAACGGGTAAAAGCACTTTCCTTGCTCAAAAAGTGTTCAGAAAAACAGGCAATACCATTTACCGTAACAATATTAAAACGGTTCATCAGGCCAAAAAGCGCATCATCCCCTCTCACAAAAAAGGGAAATGGATAGGCTGATACGGCATCTAGCCTGAACGCAAAAAACCACCATCCACCATAAACGGGCTTGCCTGTATCCTGCTCCAGATTCAGCAGATTTTCTATAGGCCTAACGTCTTCACCTTTATGTAAAGGACGAAACACCCCCGCTGAGAATTCAGCCCCCTTTTCCTGCACACTCCATGGCTTTTGATCGTCCAGCAAGGTACCTGCCAAGCCGATGCGCCTATCTACACTGTAAGCCAACATAGCGTAGCAACGCCGTATAGCTTCAACCTCGCAGGAAATATCATCATCCATGAACAGACAGTGGGTAAAGGTGCCTTGCTCATGCAGATATAAGAGGCCGCGCGCAAAACCACCGCTGCCGCCGTAATTATGATTTTTGATAACCTTGGCCCCCGGCACCTCCGCCGGATCAAGGTTGGCTGAATTATCTATAACAATAAAATGGATCACATCCTGATAGGCAGGATCTTGCAAAAGCGCCTTTTGCACCCGCTGGATGGAATTACGTACATATTGTTGCCGATTAAAATGCGTGATGACAACACCCAACTGAGGCGCCTGCACCATGGGCGAGGATGTTGCAAAATATACGGCCTCTACCGTGCACTCTGACTGAGCCGTTACACTACAATACAGCAGGCCTTCAGATAATGTAGGCCACGCTGATATTTCCTCTGCGCAGCGTATTTCGCCCTCAATTTCTTTGCTCCAAAGAGGTGTGACAACATCTGCCTTGGAACGATGAAAAAGCGTTACCTCACCTTGCCCGCGTATATGCAAGCTCAACAGCAGGCGACTTACACCACCAGCCTGTTTCCACTTTTTTACGGAAAACGCATTGTAAAATGTATCAAAAGTAAATGCCTGCCCCATCTTTAGCCGAAAGGCTGAGGAAGATGTATCAGCCACACGCTCTGGCAGCGCAGGACGTGCGTACATTGCATCGCATTGCTCCAGCCCTTCAGTTGGCAAGATAAGACGATGCAAAACCGTAAGCATGACAGCACTTTCAAACGGAGCGTGAAAAGACACATCCGGCTTTAGCGCACACAAACGCCTACTGCACCCTGTATTTTAGGAAAAAATTGGCGCGCCCTGCTGGATTCGAACCAGCGACCCACAGCTTAGAAGGCTGTTGCTCTATCCAACTGAGCTAAGGGCGCTTTACGCCCTACGCATAATAGGGAAAAGCAAGAAAATCAATGCGTCCAGTTTTGGATGCGATCATAACGGAAGTTATCTGCATATACTTTGGGGCGACGCATACGCGGTGCTGTTTCTTCCACCACATACGCAATGTGTTCGCGTTGCGCATAAGCTTCCGCAGCTTCACGGCTATCAAAATACAAATGTATTTGAGATTGTGGATCTGCGCTACCAGTCCACCCCATAAGGGCGCTCTGCTTACGTGGAGCAGATTGACCGTATTCAAAAACCCACTCTCTGGTGCCAGCCAAACCTGACTGACCAGCAGGCTTTGACTGCCTATAAATACGCGCTGGCATGATGTTGCCTCCCGCTTTATTTATGGTCGGGGCGCCCGGACTCGAACCGGGGGCCTCGTGTACCCAAAACACGCGCGCTACCAGGCTGCGCCACGCCCCGAACTGAGCGCTTGTTTAAGCGCCTATTCGGAGTATGGCAACCCTCTGATGATAAAAAATCAGTCAACCATGCTTTTTTTGCTTTTTGCCAGCGGTGGCACAAACAAAGGCGCCGTATCCCACGGGAACAAAACCCAGGTATCCTGCGGCACTTCTGTAATAAACAGATCTGTCAGTTCCTTACCGGCAGGTTTGGCATACAGGCATGCAAAATAGGCTTTGGGCAGTTTTTCACGCACCACACGGGCCGTCACACCAGAATCAACCAGATCATCAATAATCAGAAAACCTTCTCCATCACCGGCGGCAACGGGCTCCTTAATAATCTGGGGCTTGCCCATATTTTCTTCATCATACGTCACGACAGAAATGGTTTCTATCAGACGGCACCCTAGTTCACGCGCAGCAATAGCTGCGGGAATCAACCCTCCGCGTGTTACCGCCACAATGCCTTTAATGGGCATTTTAGGCATCAGCGCCTCTGCTAACGCACGTGCATCACGATGCAACTGATCCCATGTTACCGTGGCATAATTCACAGCCATTCAAGCGTTCCCTTTTCCATCCATTCTGCAAACAATGCTTCTGTCGTGCCGTCGGGTCATTACATGACTGTTTGCCACAAAGTCTCGGCGGCTCGGCTCCAACCTATGGGCCGAAAACGTGTCTTTATCTGTTGCTCCATAGCTGCCAGGCGCTGCGGCTGATCCAGAACGTTACGTACAAGCTCCAATGCCTGCGATGCGTTATCAGGGTCAAACATTTCTGTCAGCCCCATCCCTGCTTCTGGCAGGGAAGACGCAGCAGACGTCAAGCAGGGCTTTCCCCAATGTAGGCTTTCTGTCACCGGTAGGCCCCAGCCTTCATAAAATGAAGGAAAAATTGTAAACCGCGCCTGCTTATAAAGCTGCGCCATACAGCTATCAGATGGCCTATCTACCCACACAACGTGCCCATTCAGCCACGCGCTATTTTCAAGCTGCTGCAACAGATCGTCCACCAGCCACCCCTGCCCGCCAGCAATCACCAACTTCGGCACGGTATTGGCTGGCCGTTCCTGCAACAACCGCCGCCATACTCTTACTAAAAGCGCATGATTTTTACGCACTTCCAGTGTGCCAGCACATAAAACATAAGGCCCCAACTGCTTTATCTGCTCTTGAACAGAAGGAGGTGCGCTTGCCGGATCTGCCTTAGAAAACCCGCACCCCATAGGCACTACAATAACGGGAACAGAAAGCGGCTTGCCGCTGCGTTGTGCATAAGACAACACATCTTTCTGGGTAGATTCGGAATTCGCAAAAATAACATCGCATTCCGGCACAACCTGCTCATACCAACGCCGAAATACAGCAGGCAAACCGGGCTGGCACCATTCTGGCCACAAAAGCGGCACCAGATCATGCACCAAAACCCCAATACGCATGCCGTATTGCTGCCGACACTGCCGCAACAGTTTTTGATACATGGCATGAGACCATGATGCCCCTAGCGAAAGCAGGATATCCCCCTTTTGAGGAGAAAAAGCTTGTTCCTGTGCACTAAAATCATCTTTTTTGTGCAAATTATGAGAAGCCAGTTCCCATAAGCCGCGCACAAGCATTCCTCCTGCCTGCATCGCACTCTGGGTATTTCTGATCAGCTTACCAGCAGGAACGCGTACAGAAACTGGCACATGCTGCCCACATTTTTGAAGCAAACTTTGGTTTGTAAGGTGTGAAGTAGAAAGGCTGCGTATCTGCATGCTTTCTGGTTGCCCAGCCCCCTGCCCACTCAGGGCTTGCCAAACCGCCTGCACCTGCGCCCAAGACACCACCACAAAGCCTGTACCCTGAATAGTGTGCCGCACAAAACCAATGTGGCCAGCCATACGCGGATCAACCATAAAAGCTGCACAAATTTCCAGCACAACGCGTTGAATACCCGTAAGCCGTGCACCTGCTTGTGCAAAGGCAAACAGATCTTCCACATCCATCCAGATACGCTTCATGATGGCCTTCCTTTTTTCTAACCGCACGATCTGGATAAAACATATTCTGCATCTGCAAGAAAACGTGGCAGACGCGCTTTTCCATGATTATAGAGGGTTGCATGACAAGTCATGCTGTTACTCCCCTCCCCCCTCTTGTGCTGGATCATCCGCTTATCAAGCACAAATTGACCCATTTGCGACGCGCAGAAACCTCTACTGCCGGTTTTCGTCGGCTTGTGCGCGAACTAAGCTTGCTGATGTGCTACGAAGCCACCCGCGAGTTGCCATTAGAGCCAGTAGAAATCCAAACGCCTCTGGAACCCATGATGGGTGAGCAACTGGCTGGGCCAGATGTGTGCTTTATTTCCATCCTGCGTGCTGGCAATGGGCTTTTAGATGGCATGCTGGACTTGGTGCCATTTGCACCGGTTGGCCATATTGGTTTGTACCGTGACCCCGAAACACTGGAAGCTGTAGAATATTATCTTAAGCTTCCCTCTCAGGTTTCTTCCCGCCGCTGTATTGTTGTTGATCCCATGTTGGCTACAGGGCACAGCGCGGCAGCCGCCATTACGCGGTTGAAGGAAAAAGGAGCACGCAAGCTACTGTTTACCTGCCTGCTTTCTACCCCAGAAGGCATTGCCTGCTTGCAAAAAGCGCATCCAGACGTGCAGATTATGACATGTTCTATTGATCGCGGTTTGGATGAACACAGTTACATCGTTCCCGGCTTGGGTGATGCTGGTGATCGCCTTTTTGGCACACGTTAAGCGCTTGCCCCTTGGCATGCATTTTTGTGGATACGTGATATGAAATTGAAATCCGCTACCGTTCTTGCTGGCCTTCTGCTTGCTCTTACTGCCTGCCATGAACAGCCAGCATCAGACAGCAGCCCCTTGTTCCATGACAAGGCGCACCAGAAGGCCCCTCCGCCCATTATTGAAGATGAAGATGAAAACCCCCATGGTGGCCCTGCCTTAGATGAAAATGATGGCTACCGCCCAGACTCATCTAAAGCAAGCGGGCCTTACATGGGAACGGGGGCTGGCGGCTCACCGTAATATCTCAACGGTTACATTACACTTTTCATAAAGCCCTATTCCTGCAACTTCTGTGTCTTACTGGAATAGGGCTTTCATTTATTACCAAACTTACTCATCAATTTCTGGCACACTGCCAATACGTTCCAAAAATTCTGGTTCTCCATAATCACCAGCTTCTTCATCCACCTGCATACGCACCACCAGTGCTCCGGCCACAGAAAGAACGCCTGCTCGCACCTTTTCTATCCGGCGATGCGCATCTTCCAGATTACGGCACAGAATGGCAGATCCACCTTCTAACTTCGTGCCCCGCCAAACAAATGGCTGAAAAACGATATGTTCAGACAAAGACATGAGACCCTCCTCAGCTTTTTCTGTTCTATATTTGTTCACATAAAAATTGCAAGTGCAATTAAAATAGGTTCCATAAAAAAGCCGTGGCCCTTACGCTAGGCCACGGCTTTCTAAGTATTGCGCTGCTGTATGGCGTTACGGACGCCCAACAGACAGATACGAAAAACCAGATTCACGCATAACAGCAGGATCAAAAATATTGCGCAAATCTACAATAATTTTATTTCGCATACGTTGCGCCAAAGCATCTGGTGAAATGGATCGGAACTGCTCCCACTCTGTTAAAACTACCAAAACGTCAGCATCCTGTGCGGTTGCCAACGCATTTTCACAGTATGTTGTTTCTGGTGGCAAAAGAGATTTGGCGGCATCCATGCCAACCGGATCATAAGCCTGCAAGCGTGCCCCGCCCTCAGCCAAACGGTGCAAAATGGGAATGGAAGCTGATTCCCGCATATCATCTGTTTCAGGCTTGAAGGTCAGGCCCAGTACAGCCACGGTCTTATTGTTTACCGAACCACCACACGCCGCAATAATGCGGCCCGCCATGGCAGCTTTACGAGCCTCATTCACCTGCACTGTGGTTTCTACTAAACGACACCCGCTTTGGGCTTCCTGCGCGATGCGGGAAAGAGCCAGCGTATCTTTGGGGAAGCAGGAACCACCATAACCGGGGCCAGCATTTAAAAAGCGGCTGCCAATACGATCATCCAGCCCCATTCCGTAAGCCAGCTCCTGCACGTTGGCCCCTAATTTTTCACACAGATCGGCCATTTCATTAATGAAAGAAATCTTCATGGCCAAAAAGGAGTTGGACGCATATTTGGTCAGCTCTGCCGTTTCCAGACCGGTAAAGACCAATGGTGCATCAATTTTCTTCAGCGGTTCATAAACCCGCTGCATAACAGCTTCGGCACGGCGTGCGCGTTCTGGCTGTTTTTGATCCAACCCGATGATAACCCGATCTGGGCGCATACAATCATCAATAGCGCTGCCCTCACGCAGGAACTCAGGATTGGAGGCTACATCAAAATCCAGATCCGGGCGGGTGGCGCGAATAATTTCAGCTATTCTACGGCTACTGCCCACTGGCACTGTAGATTTGGTGACAATAACGGCATAGCCGGTAAGAGCTTGTGCAATCTGCCGGGCCGCTGCGTGTACATATTGCAGATCCGCTGCACCATCCCCATTCCGTGGCGGCGTGCCCACGGCAATAAAAACAGCCTCTGCGCCAGCAACAGCCTGTGCAATATCATCCCCAAAAGTCAGGCGTCCGGCACGTGCATTGGTTTCAACCAACACATCCAAGCCCGGTTCATAAATAGGGATACGACCTTCGCGCAAAGCAGAAAGGCGGTCTGGATTTGTTTCCACCACAGCAACATGCAGCCCAAATTCAGCAAAACATGCGCCGGAAACCAGTCCAACATATCCGCCACCAATCATGGCTATACGCACGAGCAACTCTCCCATCCTGCCATAAGGTCACACCCTGCTTTATGTACAAATATCAGGGGAACTCAACAGCGGCATCAATGCCCTGTGCAGCCAACATACGCAATGTGAAAAGGTAAATATTGGTTTTTGTCTGTTACTTTACCCCGTTTACACCCCGAAAAATGAAAGGCATGCGCCTATACGCCAAGTGGAGCCTTCACATTTACGCTCACCAAATATTCGCCTAGCGCAAGTCAATTTAATATGTCACTATCGAAACGGAATAGACGGACATTTAATGGAGTAAAGAGCGCATGAAACTGGTTACTGCGATTATCAAGCCTTTCAAACTTGATGACGTGCGCGAAGCTCTGGCCCCTTTAGGTATTCAGGGGTTAACAGTTTCTGAAGTGAAGGGCTTTGGTCGGCAACGCGGCCAGACCGAGATTTATCGTGGTGCAGAATATCGCATCAGTTTTCTGCCCAAGATCAAGGTTGAAATTGTTATCAAAGATGACATGGAAGACATGGTTGTGGAGGCCATTGCCACAGCAGCGCATACTGGCAAAATTGGTGATGGCAAAATTTTTGTAAGTGATATTTCACGCGCTGTTCGTATTCGCACCAAAGAATCTGGCGAAAGTGCTCTGTAAGAAAGTTTTCACGCGCTACGTTACTTTAAAAATACATTACTGAAGGAAAATATATTCCCTTCAGTAATGTCCTTTTGCTTCCAATCAAATAATATAATCAATTGGCGGCAGTGTCTGATCCATATTCAGGGCGGGCATGCGCCCGGTATGGCGCACACCAACCTTACGGGCTGGGTTACCTACAACCGTTGTAAAGGGCGGCACGGGTTCCAGCACAATGGAACCAGCTCCAATTTTGGCACCCTCACCAATTTCAATATTCCCCAAAACCTTGGCACCGGCACCAATCAACACGCCACGCCGCACCTTAGGGTGCCTGTCTCCAGAATGCTTGCCTGTGCCACCCAGTGTGACGTTTTGCAGAATGGAAACATCATCTTCGATAATGCAGGTTTCCCCTACAACAATGCCCGTACCGTGATCGAATAAAATACGCCGACCAAGGCGCGCTGATGGGTGAATATCGACAGCAAACAACTCCGATGCGCGGCTTTGCAGATGTAACGCCAGATGCCGCCGCCCCTCTGCCCACAACCAATGCGCCACCCGATATGTTTGAACTGCCTGATAGCCTTTAAAGAACAGAAACGGCGTTACAAAATCCGGGCAGGCGGGATCTCTTTCTCGAATCGCCAGTAGATCAGCCGCGGCGGCACATACAATATCCGGCTCTGCATCAAAGCCTTCTTTAACAAGCTCCGCCAAAGCATCGGATGCCACAGACCGATCCCCCAACTTGCGCCCGATCAACGCCGCCAGTGCAGAAGAAAAATCCGAATGACTACGCACGCCCGTCGCCAGCAACCCTTTCACCAACGGATCATGGCAAACACAGGCCTGCTGTGTCATCTGTTGCCACAGAACATTTAGCTGAGGCGCGCAGATTGAGCTGTCTTCATCAAAATGGCTGGCTTTAACGGCAGCCTGAGCGCCGTCATGCGTTGCTGCATCCATTTTTACAATCCCATAGCGTGCTTTACAAAGGCTTTACGCAAGGCGGGCAAACGGTTCACCCCCGCAATACCCACATCACGCGCAAACCTTAAAACTGGATTATTGTTACTGAACAGCCTGTCCAGCACATCGGTTGCTGCAAGCATAAGCATGTTGGCTGGGCGGCATTCTGCCTGATAACGCGCCAGCAACTCAGGCGCTCCCAGATCTTTGCCGTGATGATGTGCTGCAATCAAAATCTTGCTTAGCGCAATAATATCGCGAAAACCCAAATTAAGCCCCTGCCCGGCTATGGGATGGATACCATGCGCGGCATCTCCCACCAGAACCATGCGGGTATCCGTATAACGTTGGGCATACTGGGCAGACAGAGGATACGTCCACCGCCGCCCCACAGGCTTGACCTGCCCTAAACGATTATTGCCCATCCGGCGCTGAAGCTGCATGGCAAACACATCGTCCGGCAATGCGGCAAAACGCTCTGCCAAGCCATCATGATCGCTCCAGACAATAGCGGACATGTAAGGGTGTTCTTCATTCCCTGGCAAAGGAAGTTGCGCAAATGGCCCTGCGGGTAGGAAATGCTCAAGCGCGCTGTTATCATGCGGGAATTCATGCGCAATGGCGCAAACAATAGCCGTTTGCCCATAAGACAAGCGCGTAAGCGGAATGCCAGCCTGAGAGCGCAAACGGCTTTTACGCCCATCAGCCGCCACAATCAGCTTTGCCTTAAAACTGCGCCCGTCATGCAGGGTTACTGTTGCCCCTTCCTTATGCCGCACAATACTGGCTTCAGCCGGGGCCAGCAGTGTAATTTCTGGCGTAGTGTGCAGGCTGGCGTTTAACGCTACACGCAAAGAGCGTGCCTCAATCATCCATCCAAATGGCTGATTGGCATCTTCCCGCGTGAACTCCAGAAATAACGGTGATGCGGGCTCACCCGGCCGCCCATCCGTTACAAGAATATCCTCAATCGGGCAGGATGGCAGAGGCAGAGCCTCCCACACACCGGCTTCTTCCAGATACGCTTTGGGGCCAGCAGCAATAGCATAGGCCCGGCCATCAAAATCTGGGTCTTCCATGGGCGGCAGATCCGCCTTGTCCACCACAGCCACTTTGATACCCGCCTGCGCCAAGTGGCACGCCAAGGTTCCCCCAACAGGCCCAGCACCAATAATGCAGACATCTACATCTGAAATGGGCATCTGCGCGTGTGCTGCCGCTGCGGGCTCAGCATGGGCTGTCTGATGCATAGGTTCGTTCCTTAGCTCATAAGCGCCACACGTTGGGGCGCATCTTCTCCAATTCAGGAACAGTCTATACACCAGCCCCCTGCTCTTGTAATGAATTTGTATCAAACAACCAAAAAAGTCATGACATTACAGGTAGTTAGGTTCTCCTGAAAATCCACATAACACCCAGCAAATCCATAATGGCTGAAGGTGCAATCTTGCCATGCGCGAAAGTCACTAGCCCGTTTTTTTGGATTCCATCATGGTTTGCCAGCTTTTTCACGCTTCATTGAACACTCTAAGGATTATTTCCCCTGCTTGAGCATCTCGACTATCTGCTGCAGCATTATGGATATGGAATTATCACCATCATTGTCATGATGGAGAGCATGGGCCTGCCCTTACCAGCAGAAACCTGCATTATCACGGCTGCGCTTTACAGCCTTAAAACCCACCATCTGGGTATTGAGGGCATTACTGCGGCTGCGATTTTGGGGGCCATTATCGGAGATAATTTCGGTTATCTGATCGGGCGCCATGTTGGGCTACCGCTTTTACAGAAACATGGCGCAAAAATTGGCCTGACAGCAGATCGCCTCCTGTTAGGGGAATATCTGTTTCACCATCATGGCGATGCCATTGTTTTCTTTGGGCGCTTTATCTCTGTTGCACGCGTGTTTGTGGCATTGCTTGCAGGAGCCTGCCAATTGCGCTGGCCGCGCTTTATGCTGTTTAATGCCCTTGGTGGCACTTGCTGGGCTGGTGGCTATGCTATTGGCACGTACATTCTGGGCAATCAGATTACCAAATTGTCCGGAACAGTCGGAACATGCGTGGGCGTTATTGGGATTATCTGCATTATCGGGAGCGCCATCTTCCTTAAAAAGAACGAGAAAAAGCTTATGCAGCGCGCCCTTGCTGAAGCCAAGACAGGCCAGTTCCCCCCAGCCTGAAAGGTGTATGCTGATACTACCCTAGAAAATTATAAATTTTTACCCTAAATGCCTTTGCCTCTGCACGCTTTCCAAATTCCATTGGCAAACACGTAAGGTAAAGAAAGCACACAATATGAGATGGTTTAGATCCCGCCTGATATGTCGCCTTCTTGGCCACAAATGGTCACCTTGGCAGCGTGAAAATTCATGGGGCAACAATACAGAGTTTTTGCACCGCCACTGCCTGCGACATGGATGTTTGGCTACCGAGAAAAAGGATCAGGCACAGTAGGAGGCTGGGCCTTCTGCGTTGGCGGCATGGCTTACCAAGGCGGCGTGCATGGCAGCGGTAAAGGCCACCATGCAGGAAAAAAGAAGGTTAC
>NZ_VHON01000079.1:0-3910 GCF_008690365.1 Acetobacter sp. DmW_136 | reverse complement strand
GTCAATATTCCAGATCGGGCTCCTGTGGGATGACTGAATTCTACAAAATGACCCGAAATTGCCTCAAGTGTGAGAAATCCGCGTCGAGAATCAATCGCCTATTGGCAGTCTCGTATATCGAAATCAGTTCGTCCAACCTGATGCAGTGATCGCCACTAGGTTCTTCTCTTTCAAGATCTCTGACCAATTCCTTTTGAAATGTCAAAGTGAGATCAAGTGTCGCAAGCGCTGCAAGCGCTGTCCGTCGCGGCTTGCCATCCATCACGCGACCATTGAATTGCCAAGCTCTCAGAGTTTCTACAGCTGACAACACCTTGACTGTTTCAGCATGATCGGACCGTGAAGGAAAAAGAGTGCGTAGTGAGACAGACCTAGGAGACCTGAGACCGTCTCGGATATTGTCGAAGGCTTCAAGAATGATTTTTATGGTAGGCTTGGAGGCGAGAATTCCCAACTGCAATTCCTGCCTTGCCATGACCATTGGTTCCAGAAGCCGCAGTTCTCTGCCCTTGTCCATCATGAAGCGCTGTGTTCCGGGAAGTCGCGTCTTGCGGCTTAAGATCGCCTCAATAGCTTCGGCAAGCTCATCGGACGAGATCGTCGATCTGACATCCCAGAGATGAGCCTCGCAACCATTGATCGGGTCGATAAGGTTGAAGCCTGCTGCTTCGAGAGTATGCTTCAGGTTGATGCGCAGCACATCAAGATCACCATTGCCTTCACAAAGGATAGCAAGTTGATCAACGTCATCAAACGAGCACCATCCCTTGGTCATGATTGTCTTTGCCCATGCCTTGCATATCTCAGGATCGATGGACAGCCGTGTGCCAGTCTGGACAATGGCACGCCTGACCGATTGTCGTCCACGTTTGCGGACCTTCAAAAAATCATGTTCTCCACCGTGATCTGAAGCTGCAACGACACCGGAACTAATCCCCTCTCCGACAATTTGGACAGGCGACAGGTCAAGATCCCAACTCTTGTCGGCCTCAGGGATAACAAACGATGAACTGACAAGCGCGACGAATGTCCCCGAAGCCGCTTCTCCTGCGTGATACCCAAAAAACTCCTCTGGTTCTACCTCGGCCTCAAACGCCGGGAGAGCATCAAGATCATCGATCGTATCGTTCATCTCTAACTTTGAGGCGATACTAAGGCTTTGCCTAGTAGCAGCGACCTCGGTCGCCATGCGACCAATTTTGCCCTGTGACAAGTCATCATGCTCACCAATGGAAGGCAACGAAGTCGCAATAAGAGAGGAAAGAAACTGCGCGGCGAGAGTATGACCTTCGGCAAATGCAGCCTCTGCGGGTGTCTGCCCGTTATGGTTGAGCAATCTGGGATTGGCACCTGACCGAATAAAGAGGTCACAAACGGCAAGATTACCCATGCGTGCAGAAAGGTGAAGTGGCGTGTCACCTTCTGGAGAAACAGCATGCAGACGAGGAGATGTCGAGAAGGCAACAAGCCTTTCCATATTCCCTCCAGCAATCCATTCAATCTCAAGAGGATTGAGAACTGGGACTTTCGTTTTGCTTTTCGGTCTTGCGCCGCTTCTGAAGAGACGGGACAGTCTACCCAGGATACTCATGAACAATCACCGCATTGGCCTAGTAGGTTCACGGTTTCTTGGTGACTGATGAGGCTCGGCCACCAGAACTCATGGCGACACACCATCCCCCACCCCATAGGCAGAGCGTTCGACAAAAGCGGATGTGGTCCGATCTCTGACATTCCCTCGGCATCCACAACAGCCTCCCATTTCCTACCGCACATAAAAACCATGCGCTCGGTTCCTGGACTTACAAGTCTAGCCCGTCAAGGTTCTAGAAAGTATGTGCCAAGTTCAAGACACATCCCTTGAACCAAAAAAAATAAAGACAACAGCAATATAGATTTCTGTAATATTTTCAATAGTATAGTAATTTTATAAAAATTTATGGTATAATATATTTTTTGATTTATATTTTTCGATGGCATACAAGTGGTGACACTGATGTCAGGTGTACAATCGAATGTGTCGTGTTAATTATCATGCACCTAGAATGAGCTGCCTACTCCATCAGGACCATGAAAATCTGGTCAAAACATGAGTTTACCACATTCACGCAGCCAATGACGCTTCAAAAAGATAGCTTTTGATTCTGGTCGTTTTCGGACAGCACAGCACCATTCCAGCCTTAGCGTTATAGCCTGCAGAACTCAGTACAACAGCAGGCCGGTGCCCTGCGCGCACTTAACCCGCAATCACCATGTGAAGAACAATCCAGTTTAACATTATTGTGATATTTCAAGGTTTTACTTAATTTATTACTACAAAAGCGAGCGAGTTTGAGTTCTCCAGTTCACAGTGACTATTTTTACCCCTTAAATAATTCTGTTTCTTTTCATATTTACACTTATACAATCACATTATTGCAACTTTATTCTAGTTATTGGAGAATATATTGCTGAATTCATATTCGTTTTATTTTCGAGGTTTCATACTCTCCATTCCCCAAAGGATTTTGGATTTCTTTCCTTTCTTCTGATTTTTTCAATGAGTGAGACCTCGTTCTTCTTCCTTTTGAACGAGAGAAAAAATATCCATGTCACATCATGACTCTATAGCGTCTGCCGTCGAAGCAGATGTCTTCCAAATTGCAGCACTGCATCGCCTTCTGAACTTTACCCTGACCGAGTGTCTGGGGGGAAATGGCTTTGACACCTCTGTCCTTGAAGGGGCCGTGGTCCTTACGCGTGTGATCAACCAGAAATTCAATCGCGTGACGAAAGCCATTCTGGACGGTCCATCTGTGCAACAGGATTGATCCCGACAGACGTCCTCATCACACTTTTCATCTTCCCACTCATCATGTGTCGCTATCGAACAGTTCGTTGCTGCACAGACATAAAATTTTCCAGGACATCACCCATGACTTATGACCGCTTCAATAACCGGATGCCACACTGGCTGTCAGAGCAGTTCTTCCGTCCGGCAGAGCTAGACCACTATGCTCGTATCTCCCGTGAACTGCTTGTTACTCCTACACCACAGATGCTTGAATTCTGTGATGGCGCTCAGGAAATTGTCTCCCGCTACAATACTGATAAAACCCTCTGGCGTCTGTTTCGCCAGAAAGTTACTGAACGCCATCCAGATCTACCAGCGTGGCAGCAGGATGTTTGCATCAATGGCCACAAAATTAGCAGCATGGTCGAATTGGCCGTGTATCGCCGGCTGCTTCTGGAAGCTCCTGCCACGCTCAATCTTAGAATACAGCCCTTCATTCGAGAACTGGACTACAAGGGGCAAGCTGATTTCAGTCTTTTCTGTAAAGGTCATCCCACTCTTTATATTGAAGTAGCGGGAACCGTGACCAGCCAGGGCAAATCAGTGTCCAAGGCGGCAGAAAACTTCAGACCAGGCATTGAGGAGCGCCTTTTTCGATATGTCGGCGTTGCGCCTGTCGAAATGATCCATGTTGACGAGGTCTGTCATGTTAGAGTGCAGACGGAACGCGTCAGGCACATTATAGCCCGAGCACGTTCGGTATGATTTCCAAGGCTAAAAAACGCGTAAATCATGTGGCGGATAGAGGTCGTCGTAAGGTGAACTTTTTGCTCCTCCACTCTCTTTCTTCTTACGGGAATATCCTACCATCCCCAGTATATTTCGCAGCGAAATTTTCACCAGACCTTGCCGTTCCGGAGCCAATGAGCCAGAATTGAGTCAATCTGGATGATGATCTCCAGTGATTTCGAATGAAGTGTGATGAACTAAATTGGCTTAATATCAACGATATAGAAGATTACCTGGCTGTTTTCCTGAACTATATGGCGCCCTTTCACGGCGGCAACACGGGTTCGAATCCCGTACGGGACGCCAAGTTTTTCAAGGACTTGCAGCAGGTTAATCTGAAAATCGTTG
>NZ_VHON01000078.1:0-2020 GCF_008690365.1 Acetobacter sp. DmW_136 | reverse complement strand
GGGCGTTTTCCGCATCGCACCTCCTCTGACCGTCTCCGAAGAGGAAATCGATCTCGGCATCGACCTCCTCGGAAAAGCTATCGAAAAAACCTACAGCAGATAACCATGCTGCCCCAGTTCTGATCATCGGAGATAAACAAGATTTCGACGTCATAAAATTAGGACTTTCCCAAAGACGTTTGTCAGGAGTAGAGAACGGGCCGTTCATGCCAGAAAGCGTGTACGGCCTTTCTTTTTGCTAAAACATCACTTTATTGGATTGATTAATGAAGTTTGTCTCCCCAGAAGCAGGACTTTGATTTGCTATTGATGGACAATTCCCGCCCAGCCTCGGCTCTGGCACAGCGCTCAACTCGGCTAGCATTTCTCATTGCCGGGTTTTCGGGCGCGGCATGGGCACCGCTTATTCCCTATGTCAAACTGCGATGCGGGCTCACGGATGCCCATCTCGGCCTGCTGCTTCTGTGCTTAGGGATGGGATCAATCATCGCCATGCCTGTCGCGGGAAGTCTGGCCGGACGCTTTGGTTGTCGTTGGATCATTGCGATTGCCACCCTGAGCGTATGTTGCACTCTACCGGTTCTGGCGTCTTCAGACTTTATGCCTTTTCTTGTCGCTGCCCTGGCCATCTTCGGAGCGGGTGTCGGATCGATTGACTGCGTCATCAATGTCCAGGCTGTTATTGTCGAGCGGGCTTGCCAGAAAACCATGATGTCTGGCTTCCATGGATTATTCAGTGTGGGAGGCCTGCTGGGAGCCATAAGCGTCAGTGGCCTGCTCGGTTTTGGTTTCTCGCCAATGCAGGCCTCTCTCTTTGTTATTGCTCTGCTGTTTTTGAGTGGTGGGTTGGCGCTGCCAGGACTGCTGACTGGGCGAACCAGTTCAGCAGGCGACGGGCCTGCTTTTGCTATGCCTCATGGGATCGTTCTGGCCATTGGGATTATGTGTTTCATCGTCTTTCTGGCAGAAGGAGCAGCCATAGACTGGAGTGCGGTACTCCTGACCACGGCTCGCCATGTCAATATGCGTTATACCGGTCTGGGATACGTGGCGTTTGCCTCCACAATGACGATCGGCAGACTGTTGGGAGATTGGCTGGTGCGCCGTATTCCCGGTCGTGTGCTGGTCACAGGCGGAAGTCTGTTAGCTGCTTTGGGAATGCTTCTGGTGGCAGGAGTTCCGGTGTGGCAAATCACATTGTTGGGCTATACTCTGGTAGGCGCAGGATGTGCCAATGTGGCGCCAGTGCTGTACTCCGCCATCGGACGTCAGGCCTTCATGCCTGAACATCTCGCTGTATCTGCCATAACAACGCTCGGCTATTCAGGAATTCTGGTTGGGCCTGCTGCACTCGGGTTTGTGGCCCAGGTCGTCAGTCTGCCTTTTGCTCTAGGAGTTATCAGTGCCCTCCTCGCAGTTGTGGCTATAATGGGGATAGTCTTGCCGCGCGCCCTTATCAGTGCTGATCATACAAAGTGACCTTCTCTAATCTCAAACTAATGGTTATTCTAAGCAACTTTTTTTCTGACGTTTAATTCAAACCGTATTTTTCCTAACTGCTTAATTTCATAATTGACATAGAGGCAGCACAAGCAGGCCTGACGTTTTGATCTCGGATTATTGCGTTATGTTGTCTGAGAGCGGATGTCGCCACAAGAACTTTTCCGCTAAACTCTAAAGCAATTGAATGACACGGAACACAAATTGTGATTCAGCGTTTTTTGTCGATGACGGTGATGACACCGCGAGCATTGAGCGTGACCGTCGGGTGCGTGTTCTGGAAGCCAGATTGTTAGAGCATTGGTCTGCTCCATGAAATATTCTAGGGGCTGGCATCACGTTGTGATCCGAATGTAAGTTCGTCGCCAAGCTGCGTATCTCGATATATGGACTATTCGACCCGGCGAAAGGAAAATAACCCGTTTGCTTAATCGACGCGGAAATCTCACAGAAGGGTTGTACATCGGGTTAGATTATGAAAAAGTCTGTTTTGCACAAAAGAAATTTTCGTAAGCTATAA
>NZ_VHON01000077.1:0-5269 GCF_008690365.1 Acetobacter sp. DmW_136 | reverse complement strand
AGTAAAGCGACCACTCTTCATCAGAATCTCCTCATCCTTACGCTGAGAAAATTCTCATTCAAAAGCCACTCTTTTTATGGGGGGATTACCTGGCCAATCGTGCTGACACGAGCATAACCAATTCTACGCACCTGTTTCGTCCTTCGTAATGAAGGAGAATGCTATTTCACGGTGATATTTTTTTGGAAATGGTGATTTGCGCAAACTCTCTCTAGGCGAAAAAGTTAGCTCTTAGAAAACACTCTCTGTTTAAGTGTTCCACTCACTCTAATCAAGTATTTTAATATTAAAAATAAACCCCATGCATTGAACGTTTGCGCAAATCACAACTTTTGAAAGTGATAAAATGAGTATTGTCTATCCTTCTAATGGAACGCCTTACCTTACTTCGGGCACAACAACTTTCACATCGGGTCAAGTTGTTTCAGGCGTGACTGTTACCAGTAACTCTCAGGAGATCCTTTCTGCTGGAGCCATCGGTATACAGCAAACAATTGAAGAGGCTTCTGGTAATACTGGAGGAGGGGAAATACTTGTTCTTAGCGGAGCACAATTGATTCAGAAGAATGATACCGAATACTGGCAAAACAAAGGTAAAATAATCGTATATGATGGTGGTTTTATTTCAGGAGGAGCTACTACTTATGGGGGTATAACCACCATACTCAGTGGAGGCATCGCAGAAGATATTCATGTAGGATCAGGATCTATTGGGACAGTTATTTTCTCTTCTGGCGCTATTTTAAAGGGTACGACAGTCGCACGGTCTGAGGGAACAATCAGTGGGGGAACCGCTACCTCTGGGGCCCAGATTAATGTTCTATCTGGTGGAGTACTCTCCAATGCCGATGCAGGTAACGGCGGGACGATCACTGTCTCTTCAGGAGGAAAGTCCACTAACACTGTCATCTCCAGTGGCGGAACTCTGACTTTCACAGGAGGAGGCTCTGGATCTTACACAAGCCTTCTGGCGGGAGGCACACTAAATATTGGCTCCGGAACAACATACGATAACCAGCATACAACCTCTCTCACCGCTACCTCTGGGGCCCAGATTAATGTTCTATCTGGTGGAGTACTCTCCAATGCCGATGCAGCCGCATTTGGTAATATTGTGGTCAGCAAAGGGGGCAGAGGCCAAGATATTATTATTTCCAGTGGTGGCGGTTTAGGGGTTGCAGGCATTGCCTCAGACACGACTGTCAACAATGGCGGCGTAATAGAAATCAATTCTGGTGGCGTATCAAATAATAATCATGTTAATTCTGGTGGTAAAATTTATGCAAATTCAGGAAGTATACTTGGATTAACATCCATATCTAGTGGTGGATCTGCTATTGTAGCCAGTGGCGCTACTATTTCAGGACTCGTAACCATTCAAGATGGTGGGACTGCTACGATTTGGAACAATACGAGCGGCACGATTGATCTTTCCGGCGACACAAATAATGGTTTGACTATTTCTGGTCTGGAAAGCGGGGGAACAGTCAGCACTGTGATCAGCGGCTGGAGCGGCAGCAAACCAGGAAATTCTGATAGTATCGATCTGCCTGGGGTTTCAGCAGATGGAGCATCTTATGCTTATCCGTCTGATGATCAGGTTGTGGTTACACTAGCCAATGGCAACACCATTACCCTGAATATTCCTGGTGTCAAAAATACTGGATTTGTCCTTTCCGATGATGGTCATGGTGGCGCATCTGCTGAAGTCTGCTTTCTTTCGGGCAGCATGATCCGCACGCCAGAAGGTGATGTGGCCGTTGAAAACATCAAAATCGGTGATGAAGTTGTTACTTTCGATTGGAAGAACAATAAGGAAGTGACCCAACCTGTTGCATGGGTTGGTAAATCACATGCCTTTGTTTACGCTGAGATGCCAGATGATGAAGCAGGATATCCTGTTCGGGTTCTGAAAAACGCTATTGCAGAAGGCGTACCCTATAAAGACATGCTGATTACACCAGAGCATTGCTTGTTCTTCAGAGACCGTTTTGTCCCCGTTCGTATGCTGGTCAATGGTGTGTCTATCTTCTATGACAAGTCCATTACTTCTTACGATTACTATCACGTAGAAACAGAACAGCATTCTGTCATCACCGCTGATGGCATGCTCACAGAAAGCTATCTGGATACAGGGAACCGTTCATCCTTCCGTCAGGAAGGCAAAATCGCAACTCTGCGTGGAGCTGTAAGAAGCTGGGCCGATGATGCTGGTGCGCCACTGGGCGTGGAACGCTCCTTTGTGGAACCGCTCTTCCGGGCTCTGGAATGGCGTGAAAACAGTGTTGTGGGCACCAAGATCTCAACGACAAAAATCGAAACGACAACGGATCCTGACCTACATCTTATCACTCAGACAGACGCTGTGATCCGTCCCATGCGTAAGACCGCGCATCACTACAGCTTCATGCTACCACCAAATACAGAGTCTGTGCGGATCGTCTCGCGTTCTAGCCGTCCATCAGACGTGATTGGCCCGTTTGTCGATGATCGTCGCTATATGGGCGTGGCCGTAGCAGATGTGCAGCTTCAATGTGCCAAACAGCAGTTCGATATTACTTCTCACCTTCAGGACGAAAAACCTTCGGGTTGGCACGATACCGACTGGACGGACTGCGCATGGACCAATGGGAATGCTGAACTCCCGTTAGGTGATCACCTGACACATGGGAAAATGGGTATTCTCTCCATGACTATTCGTGCCGCAGGCCCCTATCTGCTGAACACAAAGCCAAACTCTGATATAAAAAAACGTTCTGCTTAATCTCGGTTAACCCGGACAAATAATGTTGGGGCTTTCCCTTTGCCGGGAAAGCCCTTTCCTTATGAAAACTTATTTCTCATCAAATACTACTGTACATCCGGCTTCACCGTAATCACACAAGCCTTCGGGTGTCCGGACTGAGTCGCCGCGATCCGACAGTCCCTGATTTGCGGCATATTGTCCTGCACCAGCCGATCCTCCCACATAAAGCTGTTCCATTGCTCAGGCCGTGCATCCCGCATCATCGCATATCCGGAATCCCACCGATCCTGGCCCCCAACAATGAACGAAGCCACACGCTCATCAAAATTCTTCCAGGTGATGTGATTAAACAGAAGCGGTGCGATCCCCACCCCAAATAGAAAAGCCATAATTCCGATAAAAGTCAGATAAAACCATTGATCCCGCCGATTGTTTGCCTGACCAATAATCGACGCCAGCACCTGCCGCTCTTTCCGGACCTCTCCGATCGCCTTTTCGAAGACCCCTTCAAGTCTCCGGCTGGCGGCCAGTCCTTCCTCCCGTATCCCCTGCCCATACGCCTGGGGCGTCATTTTCAGCGTCGGGCTGGCCTCAATCGCCTTCATATGCGTCCCGACCGCATTCATGGCTTTCACGACACGGGCCAGATCCTCCGTGTAATCTGGCGGCCGGTTGTCCCGCCATGCCTGGGGCAATGCTTCCACACTGCGCCGGAGCACTGTCATTTCAGCGCACAGATCCTCAAAGGCACGAGCTGCCGGATCCGTCTCGCTCATGACGCTTCTCCTTCAGTAATGAAACCGGCACTGGGCAACCTCAATCCGCTGATCCTCTCCCGCGCGCCCCTGAACCCGGTAGACCAGACGATGTTCTCCCGTAATCCGGCGAGACCACCACCCGGAAAGCTGCCCCTTCAATGGTTCCGGCTTACCCAGCCCTTGAAACGGATGCCGCCTTACATCGTCGATCAGGGTATTGATCTTCTCAAGAACCGCAGTGTCTGACTGAAACCAGGAAAGATAATCCTCCCAGCCATTTTCATGAAAAAAGACCTTCACGCCAACGGCTTACCCTGCTGCTTCAAAAGATCACGCTCGGTCGCTACCCCGTGCTCGATGTCACGAATGCTCCCCAACAGCCTCTCCGCGTTGCGCGGGCTGCTCAGGAGATGCACGGTTTCCTGCCAGCCGGAAAATTCTTCTTCCGACATCAGCACGACACTGCCTTTCCCGGTCTTGCGGGTCACGACAATCGGCGCGCGGCTGTTCACGGCTTCATCCAGATAATGCGCGAGGTTCTGGCGCAGGTCGGTATAGGAAACACAGGTCATGATCGGTCCTCCACCTTCACTATAACGTACAGTTTTCTGTACGTCTTCTTTTTTACATCCCCATATCCATACCGCGCGACCTGGAGCGTGAGAGGGCCTGCTCCCGCTGATGGGGATGCAACCCGTGATCGAGCGTCGATCCCTTCCTAATACCCAGCTCGCGGCTTTTCTCCCGCAGGATGGACTCAAGCTGCGCATCCCGCTTCAATTCCTTGAGCGCCACACCCTGCTGCTCGCGGCTCAGCCCGTCCCAGGTCTTCACAAACCGCGCCGCCCGCAGATCCGGACTCTTCCGCACTCTGTCCTCGTGTTCCAGCCCCTCGACCAGTTTACGCGCCCGGGCCGACCCTTCCAGACTATGCAGCGCCTGCCGGATCTCCGGCTGATGCTTCAGCGCCGCCCGCAGATCCGCCTCACCGCCACGCCGGACCCGTTCCAAATCCCGACCGGCTTCAAAAAGCGCCTTCTTCTGATGCTCCAGCACCGGCAGCTCCTGACGCACCATGCGCTCGGCATCCACCCAGGCCCGCGCATATCGCTCCACCGCCTGCTGAAGCGGGTCACTCCCCGGTACAAACCCATCCAGCCCGACCGGCACCTGCTCACGCTGCACGCGGGGCAGCCTCAAACCCGCAAAGGGAGAGACAGGAGCCTCACGCTCAACCCCACTTTCCCCTTTCCCGGCCCCGGCATCCATCCCGGCCGATACGTCTTTTTCCGCCGCACGACGCCCCGGTCGCACGGACAGGTCCAGCCCGTCGAACATCCCGCGTTTCTGCTGTGCCGGTACCGGATCTGGCGTACGAACAGCTTCGACCTGCCTGTCCTGCCGGAAGCCAGAGGTGGCTTTCTCACGCCCCACCACGATCTCGCTCTCGGGGACATGCAGCCCGCGCCGCCCCGCAAATCCGGTATCCCGATCCCGGACATGCGGATAATCCAGCGTGGTGTCCTTCAGCCGCTCGCGCGACAGCCGCTTCACCAGCCCGTCCCGGTCGCCCACATCATCCCGGCCCTGAATTGCCCCGGGTTTTGTGGAGACGGAACGACCCGAGAGGTAAGAAGGATTCATGAGCAACAAATCGAAGCGTTTTCCGCCTGAATTTCGTGAACGTGCAGCCCGCATGGTTCTGGAGGAAGAGAAGAACCATCCATCACGCTGGTCCGCGGTGATGATGATAGCGCCAAAGCTG
>NZ_VHON01000076.1:0-9340 GCF_008690365.1 Acetobacter sp. DmW_136 | reverse complement strand
CAACCAAAAATTCCGTTTGAAAACAAATGCTTAGGCCGCCCATCGGGCGGCTTTTGGCGTTTCTGCTCCACGCGCAGGATGCGTATAGGAATCAGTCGGAAGCGAATTCACGCGTAGCAACGATGCGCGCGAGACGCGCCAGAAGAGGGCTGGGAAGGGTAAGAATCGGCTTGAGCCGTCCAGCGCAGGGCCGATCCGCCAACCTTCTCCTTGCCTTCCAGATTGTCCTGACATAAGCAGAAATGCGAACCGTTCTTAAAAGCAGAATCCTGCCACACAAAAGAACGTCTATCGTTTTGGGCGGTGATCGGAATGACAGAGGGCAAAAAGCGAGGACGGCTGATTAACAGCTTTGAACGGCATTATCAGGATTTGCTGCGCTTTCTGTTTCGTCGAACCGGGGATGTCGAGGAAGCCGCTGATCTTGCGCACGATACGTATGTCCGGCTAACCAATGTGGCGGACAGTGTTGTCGAAAATGACAAGGCTTATATTTTCCGTGTTGCAGGGAATCTTGCGCTCGACATGCACCGTAGGTCAGGGCGAAGGGCTGTTTGGCTGTCCGGCGAAGAACCGGGAGAGGACATCGCTGATCCGCAACCGTCTCAAGAACAGCATGTTATTGATCAGGATCGACTGGCCTCTATGGATGCGGCGCTGAGTAGTCTGCCTCCAAAGGCTCGTCTTGCGCTTCTGATGGTTCGAGTGGACGGTCTTCGATACGTTGAGATAGCGGAGCGTCTAAATATCAGTGTCAGTATGGTTTCGAAATATGTCACGCAGGCTGTGCAGCACTGCCGTGATCATGTCAGACAGAACGACGAATAAAGTTTCTTTTCGGCACTGCCGGTTTTGCTGTGCCATATCGTCTCTAATTATGGGGCTGCTAAAGAATCGGCTCCTTGAAGGAGGCGGCATGGGGCCACGAACATATAACGGCAGATGGGTCTGCATTCAGGATGGTTGAGAGTTCGGGTGATCGTTCACCGCGACGAACGCCACGTAGCCTTACTCTGAGCGATGAAGCGATTGAATGGCTGATCCTGTTGTACTCAGGCTCAGCCAGCGATGCTGATCGGCAGGGCTATGCGGACTGGAGGCAGCGTTCCCCCGCTCACGAAGAGGCAGCCAAAGAGGCTGAAGCTTTATTTGGGGACATTGGCCGTACCCAGACTGCCGAGGAATACAAGCTGACGGAAACAGCCTTTGCGCCTCCCGCTTATCGTCAACGGGCGCGGCGGTTCGGTCGCCGTGTTTTTCTCGGTTCCGCTGTCGCTGCGGGAGTGACATGGGGTATCGGCCCAGCCTTAGTCGCAACGGTGACGTCGTTCCTGGCGACTTATCACACGGCAGTGGGGGAACGACGCAACATCAGACTGAGTGACGGTTCGACAGTCTGGTTGAACACGGCCAGCGCGCTGTCGGTTCATTTTACCCCTCACTTCCGCAGGCTTACGCTGCATGCTGGGGAGGCTCTGTTCGATGTGACGGAGGATCAGAGCCGTCCATTTATCGTCCGTTCGGGCGCGGGTGAGGCTGAAGCTGTTGGAACAGTTTATGCTGTCAGGAAGGATGACAGCACGACGCAGGTGAGCGTTCAGGATGGGACTGTTCTGGTTCGTGCTGGTGATGGTCGGCAGCAAGTTACCGCAGGTCAGGCGGTAAAATACCGAGATGGCATTATTAGTTCGCCGCAAGCGGTCGCGGTAGCGGACCTGTTTTCATGGACGCGCGGCAAACTGATCTTTAATCGGAAGCCACTTGCTCAGATTGCAACGGAAATCGAACGGTACCGGCACGGACGCGTCGTCGTCGTAAGTGATGACCTTAAGGCGATGGAGGTCTCGGGGGTTTTCGATATAGACGATAACGAAGCCCTTCTTGCGGCATTGGGCACTGCGACAGGCGCGCGTATTACCCATTTACCATTTTTGATCGTCATCCGGCCAAGTGTTTGAAAAATCATCATTCAGCAAAATTTTCAAAATTATTTTCGCGGACTTACTGCCTGATCTCATCGCTAAATCGTCCTTGAAATTGAGAGGCAATCTTAACAACTGACGCTTTCGTCGCGGCGGTATTGATTTCGAGGATGGCAGAGGATGATCATATTGGAGGCGGCCCGGCGCGCCCTGCGGCGTGGAGCGCTGTTGGGTTCTGTTAGCCTAACCTTGATGACGGCAGGAGAAGCGAGGGCGGAAACCCCGATAGACCGTCCCGTAGAATTTCACGTTTCAGGCGGTGACCTCGATCACGCCTTAACACAAGCTGCTGATCAAAGTGGCGTTCATATCTTTTTTCCATCAGCATCTGTGGCGGGGAAAAAATCGCTAGGGTTATCGGGGAAACTGACGGTCAATCAGGCATTGGCGCGGCTTTTAAGTGGAAGTGGTCTGTCTTGGCATCTTCAGGATGGAAAAACGATTATTGTATCGGCAAGTTCTAACATCACGCTTGGCCCTGTGCGGGTAGGCGGGATGGTCACGCATCAGGATCCAACAGGTCCGGGTGTGGGTTATGTTGCTGAAAATACTATGGCCGGCACTAAAACCAACACACCGATAACAGAGATTCCGAACTCGATATATGTTGTGACAAAACAGCAGATGATCGACCAGCAGGCGCAAAGCGTTCAGGACGCGTTAAAATATACCGCCGGGATATATTCTGGAACACTGGGAACAAATGCTTCTGGAGCTGCAGCCGATAGCAATGGCGCAATTTATCAGCGAGGGTTCACGACCACGCAATTTGTTGATGGCTTGCTGAGTAACTCCGTCAGTGCAGGTGAAACAAATTTCCTCGAACGGGTTGAAGCGATCAATGGTCCGGCCTCTGTCATGTATGGTCAAACCGCTCCTGGCGGTATGATTGCGATGAGTCTTAAAAAGCCCACAGAAACACCTTTGCATCAGGTGTCTGTAGGTTTTGGCAATTGGGGACGCTACGAAGCTACGGTAGATGTGAGCGACAAGATTACCAAATCTGGCAACGTGCGCTATCGTCTTGCAGCTATTGGCGTCACGCAGGGAACTCAAACAGACCATGTAGACTATAAACGGGTCGGAGTTCTCCCGTCGATAACATGGGATATCGATAAGAAAACATCATTAACGCTTCTTGGATCTTATATGTATACGCCAGGAACTGGTATAGCAACGGCTGCACATTATCCTGTCGTAGGAACGCTTATTGACGGCCCTAATGGAAGAATAGCGCGAAGCACGTTTTTATCTACGCCGAATTGGAATGCCAATTCAGCAACTGATGCAATGTTTGAGTATCAGTTCAGTCACAATTTCAATAAATTTGTGAATTTTAGACAGACTTTCAGATGGGAAAAAAGTGACTCCAATAGAAACGAGACCTTTTGGGACGGTCAGAAAGTGCCCGGCCAAGTTTATATTCGACCAGAGTGGATACAGGATACTTGGGAGACTATAACTCTGGATACACGTCTTTTTGGGAAATTCAACACTGGTCCAGTCAGCCATACATGGGTGGTGGGCTCAGATTTTCAAAATTATCATGATAACTGGTCTTACAAAAGAGACAACGCCTCTCCCGAGATGGTCGTGGATATTTACAATCCCCGCACCAATTATACCCCATGCTTCAGCTCAGCATCTTCTGCCGGCTGCAACGGGTGGGATACAGCGTCTCGTTATGATTATTTTCAGGAAGGCGTTTATTTTCAAGATCAGATCAAATGGCATAAATTATCAATACTTCTCGGCGGCAGAGAAGATTGGGTTAATTATAAAGGTCATTACTCGACATACACGTATAATAATTCCACGGGTCAAAATACGAGTGGCATGACTTATGGTAATGATGCCCCTGAACCTGCGCATGCTTTCACCTGGAGGGGGGGGATAATCTATGATTTTGATTTCGGATTAACGCCATATTTTAGTTATTCAACGTCATTTGTGCCTCAGACGGGTCAAACTGACTATTTGGGACGTCCTTTTGCACCGCTTACAGGAAAGCAACTTGAGGCTGGGTTGAAGTATAAGGTTCCCAACCGGGATATCCTATTGACTGCAGCAGCCTTCCACATCGAAGAAAATCACTATCTTATCGCGGATTCCGTTCATACTGATTACAGTGCTGATGCAGGACGGGTCAAATCTCAAGGATTCGAGGTTGCTGCCAATGCAAATATCACTAAGGATTTGAGAGTGATTGCATCTTACAGCTTTACAGATGTCAGGTTCGCAAATTCCAATAATACTAATACGGTATTTTGCCCTGAAACTGGAAAGGCTTGTTCACCAACAGTGACACGCTCTGAGCAGGGAAAGTTTGTCCCCTATGTCCCTCGGAATATGTTTTCAGTATTTGCTGATTATAAGTTGCCTAAAAAACTTGTCCGAGGTTTCGGTATCAACTGGGGTATGAGATATATAGGTTTTACCTATGCAGATGATGTTGAATCATACAAAGTCCCATCCTATGTTCTATTCGATGTCGGAGCGCATTATGATTTTGGAGATCAATTTCCTATTTTGAGGGGGCTTCGCGCTCAATTGGCGATGTCTAATATTACTAACAAATATTATGAAACTAGTTGTTCACGGGGAGGTTGCTATTTGGGGCAAGGAAGGCGCGTTTACGGCAACTTGACTTATAATTGGTAAAATTTCGCCATCCCGAACTACGGCACATTTTCCTATTAGTTTCAGAATCTTGTCCCTCGTCTTCATGCCAAACTCGTGGGACAGTCTCGCGGCAAGAAGCGTAGACTGTCCGCGGGAATATACGAGAGGCAACCCGTTTCAAAGTCGGTGGGTGACACTGCGCAACATGCGTGGGGCGTCCCTGCAATTTCCATAAGGTCACGCCGCACTGCGTGAGAACTCAATGTAACCAGAAACTCGGGGCTGCCTGACGGGTGCGGCATGTTTTGCCGTACCCGGTCGGTGGCTCCCCAGCCGAGAGGACCGTCTCCCATGCCATCCGACATCTGGCATTCCGAGGCCGATCTGGCCATCCTCAGAACCCTCCCGGCCTCCGCTCTTGCCGGGGCCTTCATGCGGCGCTGGTCCCGCTATATCAGCGATTATCATGATATTTTACTGCTGGCCGGGGCCAGCGCCAGTCCTTCGCTCCTGTGGGCGGCGTTCCGGGACCGATGGAGGTTACAGTTTTGTCCATAATCCGGACATTCCCATCACCCGGAAACCTGTGATCTGGCGGAGAGAAGACACAACACGCATTATCAGCCTGACGGATGCGCCTCGGGGTTTTGCCGATCTTCGCTCTCTGGATTTCGAGGCGATGGGCCGTATCCTGTTCGACAGCGAGGATGATGCCGGGCGTTCTGTGACAGTGACGGGCTCCTTCGGGACATTTTCGTTTCTGCTGGACGATCCCGCTGCGGCAAAGCGGCCCGCCGTGGTGATCCCGGTCGATCCCCATTACCGAAGCCGCTGGTATGAGGCTGGCCGCTTCGTCTCCCATCATCTCGGTTTCAGGCTGCCGTCGCGTGTACCGCCGGTTATCACGCCGTTTCGGTCCCTGCATCTGATCCGCTGCCTGCATGCCTATGACCTGCATCGGGCGGGGGCGGATGAACGTCGCATTGCCGCCGTCCTCATCAATCCTCGCGCCCTGACCATGCCTCTGGACGAATGGCGTGACCATACATGGCGCAGGACTGCCAAGGACTGGCGTGATGAGGGCATCGCCCTGGTTGAGGGCGGCTATCTCAAACTGCTGCTTGAGGGGTGATGTCACCCACGGGGACGAGCGCTATGCTTTGGGTGGGGCGTCGTCGGTCCTGTCAGCAGGGCGCTGACGCATGGCGGGAATATCGAGCGGGATGTCGTCGCGGAACGACCTTCCCTGAGACAATCGTCGCCCCAGCGTGTCCAGAAACCGCGCAAACCGTTCCTGCCCCAGCGCATTGGCGGCAGCCTGCGCCTCGGCGGGCAGGGGCGGCATCTGTCCCAGCCAGAAGCGGATGAACAGGGCATGGGTTTCCAGCGCGATCATCAGGTCGCGCTCCTGGCGCTGCATCTGGCGTGTCAGCCGATCCAGCCGCCGTGTCAGGGCCGCTTCGGTTTTCTCCGCACTGTCGGGAGAGAGCAGGGATGCAACCGCCGCTTCCACCACGGCGGAGCGCGTCACCTTCCGACGTGCGGCAAGGTCACCGATCTGCGAGATCATGGCGACGGGCAGGGAGACGTTCAGGCGGTCACGCATGGAAATCCTCTATGGAAAAGCCATGATGTGACCGAACGATTTTTTCAGAAACAAGACCGAAATCGGGTTTGTCGTATCGGGGCGGAGCATGACGTAAAAGGAACGGGACGCGTGGATCACAGGCTGATCCCGAGATCGCGTTTGCGGTCATGCCGCCAGTCGACGCCCCCGTCATCGCGGGCGACGCCATCGACATAGCGGTCGTGCTGCTTCTCCAGAGAGGGTGCCCAGGGCACAAGCTGGAAGCCCAGCCCGTTGTCGATCATGGCGAAGCGCCCCGAGGACAGGCTGAGGCGTTTCACATACTGGCCGGTGACGAAGTTACCCGGAACGCTGCGCTCATAACCCAGCCCGTTCTCCTTTGCGAGTTTTGCGCCGATCTGGTCGAGTTCCTGCTGACGTAACGTCGCCAGAAGGTTTTTCTGATAGCGCACGGACCCGTCCTGCTGGAACGACGCCAGCCCGCGATCCGCGAGATGCTGCGTGCGTTCCTGCATGGCCTGACGCACCTCCGCCCCGAAACGTGTGCGGGCGAGGTCCATGGGCTGGCGCTCCACAAGCCGATGATCCAGCCATGTTGCGCCCGGCGCTTTGACCTGGGCGGCAAGGTCCAGATCGGAACGCGCGGACAGCACCAGATAATCCCTGCCGCTTGTTCTGCCGGTCGCGGTGCGGATTTCCACAATGCCGCCATCGGGTGGCGCGTCGCGGAAGGCGTCCACGCCGGGGAAGCGGACATGATGCAGGCGCCCGTCTGTGGCGTCGATCACGGCATAGGCTTCGCCGGTCAGTTCGTTGTGCAGCCCGCGCTCCAGCAGGCGGCCCGTCAGCGCGGTCGGATGATCGCGATCGGCGATCACGTAATCACCGGCGGAGATCGCCCGCTCATGGTCGCGCCCTGTCATGGCGCGGTGCATGGTTTTGATGATGTCGCCGCGCGCGCCCATCTCGCGCAGCGTGTCCTCCATGCTGGGGGCGAGCGACCACCGCCCTGGTGCTTCGGACTTCGCCAGTCCCATGCGTTCCAGTGTCTGCGCCCTGCCGGTCAGCAGCGCGCGATGCGCTGCATCCTGTCCGAAGGCGTGTACGCCTGAAATATCGGCTCGCAGGTCCACGATCCCCATGTCGTCGGCATGACGCTGCAACTCGGCGTCGAGCCGGGTCCAGCGTTCCGCGCTTATGTTCTGGCGCAACGCAGCCTCAATCTCGTGTTCGGCGCGTGGACCAAGCTCCAGCGACACCAGATCCTCCGCCCGTGAGCGCAGTCCGTGGCTGATATAGTCGCGGGCGATCACCAGATCAGACCCGGCCTGATCGACGCCGCGCACGATCAGATGCACATGCGGATTGTCGGTATTCCAGTGTGACACGGCAGTCCAGTCCAAGCGCGTGCCGAGATCGGCTTCCATCTGCGTCACGAGGTCGCGGGTAAAACCGTCGAGGTCCGCCATCTCCGGGGCGTCCTCGGGCGAGACGATGAAGCGGAAATGATGCCGGTCGTCTTTGCAGCGCGCGGCAAAATCCTGTACGTCCACCTCCTGACCATCCGGCCCGAACAGATGCGCCTTTTCACCATCGTGAGTGACGCCATCCCGGCGCAGATAGGCGAGATGATCGGCCAGCGATCCGGGCCGTGCGCCGCGCCCGGCCTGTCGCACCACGCGGGCCTTGACGGTGACGCGGCGATGGGCGTCGAACAGGCGACTTCTGCCAAACCGGGAATGGCCCCGCCCGAAGGTCGAGGGGCCGGAGCGCGGACCGTAACTTTTTCCCTTTCCGGGGCTGCCGCCAGTTCCTCCGCCCGCGCGGCGGGAGGCATGGAGCACCTGCGCCAGAAAGGTCCGGGGCCGGGCGCTGCTTCCCTTGCTCCGGATGCGGCCCGGACGGACCCGGAAATCCTCGTCACGGGCCATCAGAACCTCCCTGTGCAGGAAAACCCCGCAGGAAAGCAGCATACAATCCAAAACCCTGCACACGACCGACCCGATATGCACAGGGAAAGACGAAGCGCGACCGCGCTTTGTCGCCCGACGTGGCAGGCCGTTTTATCTTGCCCTCTTAATTCTTCACGTTTCCCGATCTGCCCAACGCCCGGCACATTCCCGAAATGCTCCCGAGGCGACGACAAGTTTTCCCGCTCATGCCGAAAATCCCACGTCACGGCGCGCTCCTTTGCGAAACGGGGACGAACAGGCCATGAGGTGTGGCCTCTGATCGTATCGCCTGAACGAAAATCGGCATCACCTCGGGGGCACCTTGAGGCGCCTCTCGGGATGCAAACGCCCCCACAAAAATTGGACTGCTGGACGGTGTTTGTTCGTGTGGTTGATCGACAAAATCCATTCCGGAAATTGCGCCGTCAACCGACACTCCATGCAGCAGCCGGGTGACTCTGGCGACGTATTTCCGCGTCTCGTCGGGAAGCGTTTTCCCTGCTGTCAGAAACTGCTCATACCGCCCAGGACCAGCATTATAGGCAGCGAGGAAACCCATATCGCCATAGCGGTCATGCAACCGGCGAAGATAGGCCGCTCCCGCCGTGATGTTGTCGCGCGGATCGTAGGGATCGGTCCCCAGATTCAACGACGCGCGCAGTTCCCGCCATGTGTCGGGCATGATCTGCATGAGGCTCATAGCGCCCCTGAGTGATACCGCAGAAGCATCACCCTGACTCTCCGCGCGCATCACCGCGGTGATCCACGCGGGCGGGATGTTCGCGCGCGTGGCGGCCTCGGTGACATAGGTATCGAACGGCGCGGCGCTGGCCGTCTGCATGGGGATGGCAAACCCGGCGCAGACCACCAGCAGACCGGGCACTGTTTTAACCCGGATCATGACGGCGTTCGGGGACGGTTCCAGACCAGATGGAACGTGTCGTGTTCGTCCCGGTCCGGCAGCAGCCGGGCACGCAGAGGGCGGGCGAAAAGCGGGTCATCAATCATCACCGCCAGCCACAACCCGATGCGTTCCCCCTGACGTGCCCAGGCGCAGCCGACCTGTATGGCGTCATCTTCCAAACCGCGCAGAACGCGATAATCCGGGGTGTTCTCTGTGGTGGGGTCTTCGATGGGCAGGATCGACAGATCATCCTCCATCAGAAAGGTGGTGATCTGGCCGAAAAAGCCGTTTG
>NZ_VHON01000075.1:0-1491 GCF_008690365.1 Acetobacter sp. DmW_136 | reverse complement strand
GCACCCCTCTGGCGGTGTGACAGACTGGACAGGCAACCGCCTCGTCGGGAACGAAGCCATCTTCGGGCTCCACTCCAATATCACTTTCTAGGGGCGGGGGAGCAGCAGGCGTGTTCGGAATGCCCTTGCTGTTAGGCTTTGTCATTCTATGATGAGGGCCGACCAAACCATGACGTTCTGTTTCAAACTCTTTTGTGCCTGCTACGGTGGGCTCTGTTAAATAAAGGATACAACATCATGAACACATCTGTTCATACAGCTATGCCGGTTGCGGCAGCGGGCCAGAGCATTCCGGTTCGCGCCATTCTGCCTTGGGCTGTTTTCGGCCTGATTGTTTCTGCACTGCTGATCTACTTTGTGGGTGCAGAGCAGGGCGCTACTTCCCTAATTTCCGGGCATGCCGTGCATGAATTTGTGCATGATGGCCGCCACCTGCTTGGTTTCCCCTGCCACTAAGGCATTAAAAGAAAGTTTTACTCATGGTTGGTCGTCTTTTAGCCCGCGGCATGGTCGCGGGCATTCTGGCTGCATTGCTTTCTTTTGTATTTGCAAAATTTTTTGGTGAACCGCAGGTTGCTTTAGCTATTGCGTTTGAAGCTGCGCAGGATGCTGCCGCAGGTGCGGCGCCAGAACCTGAACTGGTAAGCCGTAGCGTGCAGGCATCTTGGGGGCTGCTTACTGCTGTACTCATGTATGGCGCAGCATATGGCGGTATTTTTGCTATTGTTTTCGCATTTGCGTACCAACGCCTTGCAGCATTAAGCCCACGCAGCATGGCTTTGTTGCTTGCCAGTGTTGGGTTTTTAACGTTTGTGTTGATACCAGATTTGAAATATCCGCCGAACCCACCCGCAGTTGGTCAGGAAGAAACCATTGGCCTGCGGACGGAAATGTATTTTGCAATGGTTGGCCTTTCCATTGCAATTTCCATGATTTCTCTGTTGGTAGGGCGGGCGCTTTCTAATGTTATAGGGTATTGGAACGCTGCGGTATGCAGTATTGTTCTTGGGCTTGCGCTTGTTGCCGCAGTGCAGTTTGGCCTGCCAGACATCAATGAAGTGCCAGATAATTTTCCCGCTATTGTGCTTTGGCGTTTTCGGGAAGCATCCATAGGGATGCAGATTGTTTTGTGGTCAGTTCTGGGGCTAGTTTTTGGTGCTCTGGCAGAAAAATGTCTGCCATCGTCCAATAGTGCAGTGCGCAAGACTGCTTGATTTTTTAGTGATCGGTGTAAATGGGTTTTGTGGGAAATAAAATTTTTCCACAAAACCTAATAAGGCAAACGATTTTTCTAAATATTCTCTGTGCGTAATGCACATTAAAAAAGCATTTCCTGAAGTTGTATTGTTCTGCACCGTGAGAACATTAACATACAGGAAATGCTTTTTTATTTATTGTCTTTAGAAAGTGATATTGGAGTGGAGCCCGAAGATGGCTTCGTTCCCGACGAGGCGGTTGCCTGTCCAGTCTGTCACACCGCCAGAGGGGTGC
>NZ_VHON01000074.1:0-811 GCF_008690365.1 Acetobacter sp. DmW_136 | reverse complement strand
CACCCAACTGGGGCAATTTTCCAAGCCTGCGGGCGTTCTGGTCAGCCGTTCTACACGCTTTTGAAAATGACCCCGAAGTGCGGGCGGGAAAAGAGATTGACCCCGACATGTAAGGACGGAGTATCCGCTAACACCCTTTACTAGCCTGTCTGTTTAGCGAACATGAAACAGACAGGCAGCAGCCACCTTCATGTTAGATAGGCAGGTGGCTAGATGGCTTTCTGCATACCGGATGTTGGTGGAGTTAGGATCAGTCTTTTTTATCTGGTATCCGCGCGCAACCGAAAAAGCGCTATGGTATAGACCTCGGCGTGGATCACCCGTGCGATACGTCAAGCCCGCCCTTACCGGCGGGCTTTTTCTGTGTCTGCGTTTTCAGGGCACGCCATGTCGAATACCAACCAGCATTCCGTCCCCAAGATTGATAGCTGGCGCAAGAACGCCGCAGATGGAAATTCAGTCGACGTCGAAGGATATCTCGCGGGAAAAGGGGCTATCGTGATCGAGAATACTAATCGACAACGCAAAGCCGCACACCGTCTCTTTGTTACAATTACCAAAAAAGAACACAATGGGATGAATTATTATGTCCATACTGTCCGACTGTACTAAATATGACATTCTTGACATGTTTCCGTGCCTGACCAGTTTGGGTGCCAACTGTTTGGGTGAAGATGCCGATATGTTTGGAAACACGCTAACGGAAGCTATCCAATGGGGCCCTCGACGCGGAAATCTCACAGAAGGGTTGTACATCGGGTTAGATTATGAAAAAGTCTGTTTTGCACAAAAGAAATTTTCGTAAGCTATA
>NZ_VHON01000073.1:0-618 GCF_008690365.1 Acetobacter sp. DmW_136 | reverse complement strand
TAGGAGGTGATGGATTTATCGTAAAAAATGGAAGATCCATTCACCAACATGCGCACAGGCACAAACCTGCCTTCAAAGAACAGGCAATGTTCAGATGTAATCAGCATATCCTTGTAAGGCACACCATCTGCAATGGCATTCTTAAGGATACGCACAGGGTAACCTGCCTCATCATCCGGCAATCCTGCGCGCACAGTGGCATGCGCCTTACCGGCCCATGTCACTTTACGAACAGTGCTTTGTCCATCTGCAAATGTCAGAACATCATCACCCAGTTGCAGTGTTTCAACAGCAACATCACCACATGGTGTGCGGATCATGGAGCCAGCCAAGAAACAGACTTCATAAACAGCATTGCCATCTGCATCAGAAGAAAGTGCATACCCATACTGGCTGACATCATCAATGTGCAGCGTGACAGACCCACCCTCGTTAAACGACAAGGTGACGTAGTTGCCATCTGCTGAATAACTGGTGGACGTAATATCGGCTGCCTTAACCCCGGCAAGCACAATCCCGTCCGAGTTTCCCGCAGAAGCTCCATCAAAACCTGTCACTTCTGTCGTAACGGTTGTGGCGGAAGATGTCTCAACACCCTCCAAAGTCAGCCCTGTATTG
>NZ_VHON01000072.1:0-677 GCF_008690365.1 Acetobacter sp. DmW_136 | reverse complement strand
ATCGACGCGGAAATCTCACAGATGGAGTAATTTTGGATCATTTTCTGGTTGTTCAGGACTTCCTATGCGTCTGATCTGGCTTACCGACGGTTTTCTGTCCTGGCGGGCAGATTCTGAACGCAGTGAGGGTGTCACGGCCTGAGAAGGCAGTGTTGGCGGTGAGTATGTGGCCTATGCGCTGTCTGTTTCGTCAGACGGCCTGCCGGAGCCTTCGCAATCGTGCATGAGCGAGGGCGAATTCGTGCTGGCAAGGGAACATATCGGACATGGACAGGACAATCCGACGCACGCTGATCTTTACGACTGTCGCGATTTTGAGCAGTCGTGCGCGAATTGTGCCACAGGTTGCTTTCTCCAGAGAGGTCTGGCCGAGGGCCAGTCTTTGCAGAGCGGTCAGCAGGACATAGGCTGCGGCGGAGAACCACAGTCGGAGCTGGTTGGCCCGGATGGTGTGGGACGATGTCCTGTCCGAGAACAGATCCAGTTGGCATTCCTTGATGCGGTTTTCCATATCCCCGCGTGCGCAGTAGATCTGTTCGTAAAGATGACGTGGCTCAGACGTTCCCTGCGGTAGCGTGGTGACAATGAAGCGATGATAGCGGTTGCCGTGGCGCCATTCGGCCTTGGCCACCACCCGCCTGCGGCGCGTCCAGCTGTCCTTTGTGATCCAGTCAAAG